>JBKCTR010000641.1:0-4965 GCA_046318755.1 Planctomycetaceae bacterium | reverse complement strand
CGAACTTTCGTCCGAGCCCGAGCATGTCGTGAAGGCGTACGGGGCCGACGCGAGCGGCGATGGCACTCAGCAGACCAAGGCGGGATATGCCCGCAACTGCATTCTGGCCCGCCGGCTGATCGAGCAGGGGGTGCGGTTCGTGCAGTTGTTCAATGGGGCCTACCAGGTGGGAGGGGAGGGGACCAGCAATTGGGATGGTCACAAGATTCTGCAGCAGCAGTACACGATCCACGGCGAGATCTTCGACCAGCCGACCGCCGCCCTGCTGACCGATCTGAAGCAGCGGGGCCTGCTGCAGCATACGTTGGTCGTGTGGTGCACCGAGTTTGGCCGCATGCCCACCTTCCAGGCGGGGGCGAATGGGCGCGATCATAACCCGTCGGGCTTCACCGGTTGGCTGGCGGGGGCCGGGGTGCGGGCCCCGTTCAGTTATGGGGCCACCGACGACTTCGGGTACAAAGCGGTGGAGAACGTCGCGACCGTCTACGACTTCCACGCGACGATTCTGCATCTGTTGGGGCTGAATCACGAACGGCTCAGCTACTACCACAACGGCATTGAGCGCCGGCTGACCGACGTGCATGGCCATGTGATCCATGACGTGGTCGCCTGAGATTGGGAAAGGCCGGTTGGTGATGTCAGACCATTCCACCCAGAAGACCCGCGAGGTCTGCAGACCACGCGAGCCGCGCTGTTGGGGCTGGTTAACGGGGGTCTGGCTGGCCGCGGGATCGTTGCTGGCGACTGCCGCCGATCGGACCGCGGCCCCGCTGCCTGCCGAAGAAGCGGCCCGGCAGGCTGTGTTGCCCCCCGGATTCCGGCTGGAAGTCTTCGCCGCCGAGCCGCAGGTGGTGCAGCCCGTCTCGTTCTGCCTCGATGATGCGGGCCGAGTGTTTGTAGCCGAGGCGCTCAACTACGGCGAGTGGCGTCCCACCGGCCGCGACCGGATCGTGGTGCTGGTCGACCGCGACGGCGATGGCCGGGCCGACGAGCGCACGGTTTTCTACGAAGGCTTCAACTACATCACCGGGATCGAAGTGGGGTTTGGCGGGGTCTGGGTGGTCTCTCCCCCGGGGCTGTACTTCGTCCCCGACCGCGATCACAATCTCGTCCCCGATGGTCCCCCCGAACTGCTGTTCGATGGGTTCGGCCACAAAGAGAGCCGGCACAATCTGGTGAATGGCTTCACCTGGGGGCCCGACGGGTGGCTCTACGGCGGACATGGCCGCACCAGTCCCTCGGATGTCGGCCGGCCGGGAACCCCCGCCAGTGAACGCATCCACTGCGATGGCGGGGTCTATCGCATTCATCCCACCCGGTTGGTGTTCGAGAACTTCGCCGACGGCACCACCAATCCCTGGGGAGTCGATTTCAACGAGGTGGGGGAATGTTTCGTCTCGAACTGCGTCAATCCGCATCTGTTTCATATGGTGCCGGGGGGACACTATGAACCGTGGCGCAACCGTCCGTCGAGCCTCTACGCCTACGAACGGCTGCCGACGATCGCCGACCATCTGCATTACGACACGACCCGCCCGCATGCGATGCGTGGCGAGACCGAGGCGGTGTTGGCGCTGGGGGGAGGGCATGCCCACTGCGGCACGCTGATCTACCAGGGGGGGCGGTTCCCGCCCGAGTTTCACCAGAACGTGCTGATGTGCAATGTGCATGGCCGGCGGATCAACCGCGATCGTCTGGAGCCGCACCGCTCGGGTTACGTCGCCCGGCACGCACCCGATCTGATGGTGGCGGCCGACCCCTGGTTCATGGGGGTGACCCTGAAGACCGGACCGGATGGCAATGTGTTCGTCTCGGACTGGTCTGATACGGGGGAGTGTCACACCTATCAGCCGCAGGTGGGGACGGGGCGCATCTTTCGTCTCTGTTATGGCGACGCAGCGACCGAACCGCTGACCGATTTGCGTCAACGCTCGGATGCCGAGTTGGTGACACTCTTGCGGCATGCGAACGACTGGTTCGTAACGCACGCCCGGCGGCTGCTGCAGGAGCGGGCCGCTGCGGGGACGCTGGACGCGGAGGGGGTGGGGACCGCGCTGCGGCAGGTGCTGGACGATCCGCAGGCCCCCGTCGTCCACCGGCTGCGGGCGTTGTGGGGGCTGCAGGTGATTGGACAAGCCCTGGAAGAACTGTTGCGCGAGCTGCTGCAGAGTGGCGAGCCGCACTTGAGATCGTGGGGTGTGCGACTGCTGGCGGAGCGGCAGGAGGGGGAGCGGCCCGAGGGGGACGAAACCACGACAGCCGTGCTGACCGACCTGGCCGAGCGCGAGCCGGCCCCGGTGGTCCGGTTGGCGTTGGCCTCGGCTCTGCAGCGGTTGCCCCTGTCCCGCCGCTGGTCGATTGCCGAGCGTCTTGCCCGGCACGCCGAGGATGCCGACGATCCGAATTTGCCGTTGGTGCTCTGGTATGGATTGGAACCGCTGGTGGCCTCAGACGGGGGGCGGTTTGTCGAACTGGTGCGGACTTCGCGACTGCCCAAGGTCCGCACACTGGCGGCCCGGCGGTTCGCCGACTGGACCCTCTCGGCCAAGGGGACCCGCGATTTCACTCCCTTGGTCGCCCAGTTGCGGCAGGCGGGGGAGTCGGAGTTGGCCGATGGCGTGCATGGGGTGTGGCTGGCGGTTCGCGGACTGAGTCGTCTTGCGTTGCCCGCGGGCTGGGACGAGGTGTATGCCCGCTGCCAGCGGCAGGCGGAGCCGGACGTGCGGCAGCAATCGCTGGAGATTTCTCTGGCGCTCGGTTCCCCGAAGGCGGTGGCCGATTTGCGGGAACAGGTGGCGGACGAGTCTCTGTCGGCCGAGCAGCGGGGGCGGGCGCTGGAGTTTCTGGTGACCGCCCGTCCCGCCGATCTTCCCGAGCTGTTGTGGCAATCCCTCCGGCAGCCTGTCTTGCGGCCAGCGGCCTTGCGCGGACTGGCGTCGCTGCGGCATCCCGAGGTCGCCCCCCGCATTCTCGCGCAGTGGGAGGAGCTGACTCCTGCCGAGCGGGCGATCGCCGTGCAGACGCTGTCGGGCCGGGCCGAGACGGCGCAGGCGCTGCTGCAGGCCCTCGAAGAGCAGCGGGTGACCCGGGCCGACATCTCGGCCTTTCATGCCCGCCAGATGACGGCCCTGGGGGACCGCGCGCTGACCGCCCGGCTCACCCGGCTCTGGGGGGCGGTCCGCGGGACGGATCCGAAGAAAAAAGAACGGCTGGCCCGCTACCGCAAGCTGCTCTCCCCCGAGTTTCTGCAGACCGCCGATCTCGACGCGGGGGAGAAGCTCTTCGGCAAGCTCTGTGCGAACTGCCACCGGCTGGCGGGGGAGGGGGGGCAGATCGGCCCCGACCTGACGGGGACCAACCGGCGGGACGTGGAGTATCTACTGCTGAATCTGGTCGACCCGAGTGCCGAGGTGGCCCGTGACTACCGCCTGTCGATCATCGAGACCCGCGACGGCCGGACGGTCACCGGCATCGAGCTGGAACGTTCCCCCAGCCGGGTCCTGTTGCAGACCGACACCCGGCAGGTGATTCTTCCCCTGACCGAAATCGAGTCGACCACCCCCTCGGATACCTCGATCATGCCGGAGGGGCAGCTCGACCAATTGACCGAAGAGCAGGTGCGGGATCTGATTGAATACCTGCGGCGGCGGTGACAGGGGAGGGGCGGAGCAGATGAGGGGCCGTGGTCCCGCACCCCTCCACCCGCGAGAGAACCGCACCACCGGTGAGCGATGGGAACCAACCGACCACGAGCCGACGACGGCTCAGACGCTGTGAGAAAACCGGTGCGATGATGGTCGACGTGGCGACCTGGCAGACGTTGAGTGACGAAGAACGCCGGGAGTTCCATTCCCTGCTGCCGGTCTGGCAACAGGTGCTGGCGGCCCGGGGAATCACCGACGGCACCGACCTGCTGACCGGTTGGACGATCGTGCCGCAGGACCCCGCCTGGTGCTTCGCCCACGCAGGAGTCGTCATCCCCCAACCGCAAGCGACCAGCCGTTGGGTGTTGCAGGCGTTGTTGACCGATGCGATTCAGAATCTGGGGCGGTGAACCCGGGGGGCGAGGCGATGCGGGTTCAACCAGCGCCTGTGCGAGGGGACGGTGGTCTCGACCAACGTGCGTGGTGACGAACCTCCAGGTTTGTCAGCCCCCCCAAGGCGATGATTGGGCGATGGGTTCGGGGAGGCCTGTCGGGGGAAGGCCGTTGTGCCGTCAGGTTGGAAACCTAACGTACGGCCCGGCCGTTGGCCGGTTGGTGGGGGCGGGTGCGGTGTGGTCGGCAGGACCGGTTTGTCGCACCAAGTCATTGCAAATACGGCACTTGGCGTCGGGTTCACTCTTGCCCGGGTGGGTGTCTGATCGATAAATTTTGATGCGTGTCGCGGGGGGACCGCGGCGGGTTCGACGCGAGGTCTGGTGTGGGACGAATTCCTGCGATGGCGGGCGGCGGTGCGGTCCTGCGGAGGATCCTGCCGGGAGTTCTGCCCGGACCGAGGCTCGCGGCGTTGGCCGTCGGACTGGCGGCCGGGGTCACGGTCGCTGCCGAACCGGCGGCGCCGGTGTTGACCTCGCTGTGTCCTGCCGGGGGGCGGGCGGGGATGAAGTTCGAGATCGTGCTCGAAGGGAGCGGGCTTGAGGCGGCGGATGGCCTGTGGTCGTCGCTGCCGGGGGTGCAGGGGCGGCGGTTGGCGGCGGGGCGGTTTGAGATTACCTTGCCCGATGACGCGCTGCCGGGCAGTTATGACCTGCGTGCGGTGGGGCCGGCGGGGATTACCAACCCCCGGATGTTCGTCGTGGGGCGGCAGCCGGAAGTGCTGGAGGTGCAGCCGAATGACAAACCCGAACAGGCCCAGCCTCTGACTCTCGAAACGGTCGTGCAGGGCCGGATCGAGAAGGGGGGGGATGTCGACTGCTATCGCCTACCCGTCGCGGCGGGTCAGCGGGTGCTGGTTGAAGCGTGG
>JBKCTR010000640.1:0-2771 GCA_046318755.1 Planctomycetaceae bacterium | reverse complement strand
CCGCCGCTGTTCCGCGCCGCCTGGGCGATTGGCAGCACCTCGCCAATGATCGCCTCGTCCTCCATCGTCAGGTTGCCCCAGGGATCGGCCGCCGAGGCGCGGATCAACCCAACGTGAATCGGCAAGGCGTGGTACCACAGCCAGGTGCGCCCCCCCAGTTCGATCCGTTCCACCAGGCCGGGCGGAGTGCGGTCGTTCAACCGGCCTCCCCCATGCAGCGGATCGATGAAGGTTCCCAGCCCCACGTGGGTGATGCAGCCAGGCCGCCCCGCGGCAATGTCTCGAAACAGTTGGCAGATCACTCCCTGCGGGAAGTTGTAGGCCTCGATATCACCACTCAGAGCCAGCCGCCCGAGCCCCGGTGCCAACCCCCAGTGCCCGCCAATCGCCCGGGCCAGCAGCCCGGCATGGGCCAGGTGGTTCATGCCCCGCGTGCGGCCGTCCCCCTGCCCGGCACCGTAGATCAGCGTCAGCCCGGTCGGGGTGCCGGTCTGCAGAAACCGGCGTTCCAACGCGGCGGTCAGCGCCTCGGGATGCGCGGCCCCCACGAAGCCCCCCGAGGCGACGGTCGCACCCGCCGCAATCTGGGCGACAGCCTCGTCAGCCGTACAAAGCTTGCGGTCGCGGGGAGACTTCACAGAGACACTCGGGCGCTCGGTGCGGGGGCGATCAATGCAGCGACTCTTCCGCGAGTTCTTCGGGAGTTCCCTGCTGCACGTAGGTCTTGGTCTTCAGCAGCGGCGCAATGAACGAAAACAGCACGGTCGCCGCCAGCATCAGGCCGCCGAAGAACAGGAAGTAATTCCAGCCCTTCAGGTGCTGTCCGATCGCGGGGTAGGTGATGAGTTTGTTGATGCCCGCCGTCAGGAAGTTCCCCACCGAGACCGACAGCAGATACAGCGCCATCACGAACGACTTCACCTCGTGCGGCGCCTGCGTATAGGCGTGTTCGAGACAGGTGACCGAGACCAGCACTTCCCCGGCGGTGATGATCAGGTAGGCGAGGAATTGCCAGTGGACCGTGGGTGTGCCTCCTTGGTCGATGCTGCGCTGCAGCGAGGCGATGATCAGGAACGACAGGAACGTGAGGAAGAAACCCGCGGCAATCTTGCGCAGCGGCGTGAGCGTCACGACTCGTCCCACGAGAGGGTACACCACATAGCTGAAGAACGGCACCAGCACGAGGATCAGGAACGGATTGATCGCCTGCACCGTCTCGACATGCAGCGGCTCTCCCAGCCAGCCCAGGGTTCCCTCGGTGTTCCAGCCGGGGACCAATCGGCGGTCGAGATCTTTCGCCTGCAGAACCCAGGACGAACCCGATTGGTCGTAGAGCGACCAGAAGATCGCCACGAACGCGAACAGCGGAATGAGTTTGAGCAGCGCCCCCAGCCCCTCTCCCGCCAGCGAGGCAAACACCTTCTCGGGTCCCTGAGCGGGAACATGCACGAACACATGCCGCCCCATCCAGAAGACAAACGTCGCCAGCAGCATCAGCACCCCAGGCAATCCAAACGCCAGGTGGGGTCCCAGCAGCGCCCGCCCCAGTTCATCCTGCGGAACCAACGCGGGAAAATTCTCCGCCAGCCAGTTGGGGGCCGAGTTCATCAGCCAGGGGGTAATCAGGTTCGACAGGAAGGCCCCTAGGTTGATCGCCAGGTAGAACCAGCCAAACACCTTTTCGAGCAGGTGCGAGTTGGTCCGCCCGAACTGGTCCCCCACATGGGCCGACACGCACGACTTGATCCCCCCGGAACCCAACGCGATCAGTCCCAGGCCAATGACCAGACCAGTCCGCATGTCCCCCAGAAAACCGAGCCTGGGATCATTCAGGGCGAGGGCCAGATGCCCCAGGCAGTAAACCAGCGAGAGCCAGAGAATGGTGCGGTACTTGCCCCACCAGACGTCGGCCAGAATCGCTCCGAGGATGGGGAAGAAGTAGGCCGAGCCCACGAAGAGGCTGTAGGCCCCCACTGCCTCTTCCTTCTGCATCGCCTGCAGTGTGCCGTCGGCGGTGAACAGAAACTGGGTCATGAACGTGACCAGCAGGGCCCGCATGCCGTAGAAGCTGAACCGTTCGGCCGCCTCATTGCCGATGATGTAAGGAATGCCCGGGGGCATCCCCTTAATGGGCGGCGGGGAGGTCAGGTACTGTTTTCCCGACATGGCATCTTCCGGAAAGCGGTGGAGAGGCCCGGAGTCGGAACCCACTTCCGCACCGGGAACGCAGGACCGGCCGCCCCCAGGACAGCCCACCCCGCCGAGCCGCGAGCTTATCGCACGGCACCGCGTCTGGCGATTGCACCGGCCGAAAAATCAGCGGACCGGCGGCCCAATGGCCCAATCAACTCGTCAAAAACCGGACGGCACCAAGGTCGCCCGACCACCAGTGGCACTTGCTGATCTCTCCCCAGACCCTCAGCCCCGCGACGCTTCGGTCGCCGGCTCCACAGCGGGGTCGAGGCTCGCTTCGGCCGGTTTTTCCACCGGTTCTCCGACACGATCTTCGGCACGATCTTCGGCACGTTCTTCGGCACGTTCTTCGGCACGTTCTTCGGTGGAGGCTCCCTCGGCCGGTTGGTCCGAGACCTCTCCCGGCGAGGCCGCGGTCGGCGCGGCGGTGCCAGCGGGCTTCGTCTGGACCGGCGACTCTTCGGTCTTCTTGTAAAACGCCACAATGGCCCCCATGTCGGGCTTCAGGTGAACCCCCACCAGTTCGGGGGGAATCAGCACCTTCACCCTCACCGGAATCGAGCCCTTCGAACGGTTTG
>JBKCTR010000639.1:0-1833 GCA_046318755.1 Planctomycetaceae bacterium | reverse complement strand
CCCCTCGTCCTTGATCCGCCCATTTTCGACGTTGATGCCGAGAAAGAGCTTGCCGTCTCCCTGCTCATGCCAGCCAATGTGGTCGTCGACATCGGTGATCTCCAGCGGCACGGGGGGAGTCAGCTTGAAGCCGCTGTACGTCTCGACCTCGGCGGTGACCTTCTCCATCCCCCAGTGGGCGATGACGGACTTCAACCGGGCGAGTTTGCGGTCGCTGCGGTTGCCGTTGTCGCGCTGCACCTTGACCACCGCCTCCCCCACCGGAATGGCCTGTTCCGGGGTGACGAACGCCAAGGTCTTGGCCAGGGCCGGGAAAGTCTTCTTGGCGCTGGGGGTCTGCCCCATGCCCCCGCCGACTACGATGTTGTACCCCTTGATCCGCTGGTTCTCGACAATCGCGATGAAGCCCATGTCGTTGGCCAGCACATCGACGCAATTGTCGTCGGGCAGCGCGACCGCCATCTTGAACTTGCGCGGCAGATAGGTCGCCCCGTAGATCGGTTCGTCCACCGGCTGGAACTCGTCGACCTTCCGCTGCTCCCCCGCCTCGTCGGTCATCCAGATGTCCCAGGACCCCGTCGTGCGGGGACGGAAATGGTCGGCCAGGCGATCGGCGAACGCCTGCATTTCGTCGAACACCGGGTTGTTCTTGTACGGGGCCGGGCAGCACATCACGTTGCGGTTCACATCGCCGCACGCCGCGATCGTGGTCAGCTTGATTTCGTTGATCTCGCGGATCGTCGACTTCAGATCCTTCATCAAGATCCCGTGCAACTGCAGGCCCTGCCGGGTGGTCACCCGCAACGTGCCATTGCCGAACCGGTCGCACAAATCCAGCTCCGACAAAAACTGCGCGGCGGTCAGCTTCCCTCCCGGAATCCGCGACCGCACCATGAACGAAGTCTGTCTCTGCACAGGAGTTCCGTCGGCGTTCTTCTGATGTCGCGCATCGCGGTCTTCCTGCTGGTAGAACCCATGGAACTTGATCAGTTGTTCCATATCGGCCGAAAACCCTTCGGCTCCCGATCGCAGTTCCTCAGCGAGGGTGCCCCGCAACTGACGGCTCTGTTCCTTGATCGACTCATTCTTGTGCAGCTTGACCTCGTCCGACATCTTTCTCTTCCTGAACAGGAGAACTCTCACGACTGAGCCGAGTATATCGAGTTCTGGCGGAGCGTGGCGAGATGAAGGGCTTCTCAATTCAGGGGAAACGGTTCGTGTTTGTCTGACCCAGTTCCCCTCTCCTGCACTCAAACCACACGCCAAGCTATCATGCATCCGACAGCCCCACCGGTCCGTTCCTCGTTCACTGCGACCCATCCCACCACCATGTCCGCCCCTGTTTCGCGCAATGGTCTCTGGGATCGACTGACCGTGGCACTGGCCACGGGCCTGGGAGCGGGAAAACTACCGTGGTTCCCCGGGACGTGGGGATCGTTGCTGGGGGTGGGCATCTACGCTGCTCTGGCGGTCGCGGGTCTGCCCCTCCAAGCAATCGCCCTGGTGGTGATCGTGGCCTTTGTCGTGGGTATTCCCCTGTGCACCAAGGCGGCCCAAATCCTGGGCCTGGGGGAGGATCCCGGGAGGATCGTCTACGATGAAATCGTGGGGATGATGTTGACCTTGCTGTTCGTGCCGTTGAACTGGCAGTCGGCCCTGGTGGGATTTTGCCTGTTTCGTCTGTTCGATACCCGCAAACCCTGGCCAGTGCACCGGTTTGAAGCGTTGCACAGCGGGCTGGGAATCATGGCCGATGACTTCGCCGCGGGTTTGGCGGCGGGTGGGACCCTGTGGGCGGCCCGCTGGGCCCTCCTCTCGACACTCGCTGGCTGA
>JBKCTR010000638.1:0-4340 GCA_046318755.1 Planctomycetaceae bacterium | reverse complement strand
CGGCTGCAATTGGGGGATGTGTTCGAGCTGATGAGCAGCACCATGCGGGCCGGTCAGTCGATCACCGATTCGATGCGGGCGGTCGCCACTGATTTTCCCGCCCCCATCGCCGAAGAATTTTTCATCTGTGCGGAGCAGCAGAACCTGGGGCTTGATCCTGAGATCGCGTTCCGGCAGCTCGCCGCCCGGAATCGTATTTCCGAGATCAAGACCTTTGTCGTGGCGATGCTGGTCCACAGGCAGACAGGGGGCAATCTGTCTGAGATTCTGCAGACGCTCTCGCGGATGGTGCGGGAACGACAGCAGTTGGTGGGGGAGATCGAGTCGCTGACGGCCGAAGCCCGACTGCAGGCCTGGATCCTGATGTCACTGCCTCCGTTTCTGTTGGGGGCGATGGTGGTGCTCAATCCCGAGTATGCGAAGGACTTGTTCGACCGGCCTCAACTGCTGCAGCTGATGGCGGTCGGCATGTTTGCCGGCTGGCTGTGCATTCGCAAGATCATCCAGTTCGACAGCTAATCCCCGCCGGAGCCCTTCCTGATGTTCCAACTGTTGATTTTGGCGGCGGGGACCGCGTCGCTCACCACAGCCCTCTCCCAGTTGCTCTTCTTCCGGAATCAGGACCGCACCCTGCGTCGCGTTCAGGAATTGCGGCCCAAGACCTCGCAGCCAGAGCAGGAACTGATTGGCCGCCTGAATCGGATTGTGCGGGAGTCGCTGCCCAAAATGGGCGAGACCCTGGCTCCGGCCGACAAGGAAAATCGGTCCAAGATTGGGCTGCGCCTGATCCATGCCGGATTTTATGGGCCGAATGCGGTTCCCATCTATCTCTCGTGCCGCCTGCTGCTGAGTCTGATCCCGGTGCTGGTTGGCACTCTGCTGTACTTCCTGGGCATTGTGACCACGCAGCGCGGTGTGACGAATTCGGTCATCGCCAGCCTGTTTGTCTTCATCAGCACCGGACACTGGCTGGACCGACGCAGGGATGATAGACAGCGGATCATCAGCAAAGGGTTGCCCGACGCCATCGACCTGATTGTGATCTGTATGAGCGGTGGGCTGAGCTTGAACGCGTCGGTGCAGCGGGTGACCGACGAACTCGCGACGTCGCATCCCCTGCTGGGCCGTGAGCTGCGGATCATCGAGCGGGAAATCCAGTTGGGCAGCAGCCTCCCGGAAGCCCTGCTGCGGTTTGCCGAGCGGACCGATCTCTCGGAGCTCCGCAGTCTGGCCTCGGTGGTGAGTGTCGCCGAGCGGTACGGTGCCAGCATTGTCCGCACCCTGGAATCGTTCGCGACCGAGTTGCGCATGAAGCGGAAACAGGCCATCGAGAAATTGGCCCGCAAGGCGTCGATCAAGATCCTCATTCCCACCCTGCTGTTCATTTTCCCCTCGATCTTTGTGGTGATTCTGGCTCCCGCCGCCCTGCGCATCTACGCGATCTTCGGCGGCCTCACTCGCCGTTGAATCGCCCCCCCGGTGACTCGCCCGACGGTGACTCGTCTTACGGGGAGTTCCCGCATCCCCCCTCACTCCATGCATCAGCTTCCCATCCCTCTGCAGTTCGGCCTGGCCGCCATGGCTTGCCTGCTGGCAATTCACGATTACCGCACGTTTCGGCTTCCCAACAAGATCACGTTGCCGTTGCTGCTGCTGGGACTGGTCTGGCATGCCTTCGCTCCCCTGGGGCAGGGTTGGCAGTGGTCGCTGCGGGGGGCCCTGTTGGGTCCCCTGCCACTGCTGTGGTTTGTGCTGCGTGGGAAGATGGGGGCGGGGGACCTCAAATTCATGGCGGCGGTTGGCGCCTGGGTGGGTGCCTGGAGCGCCCTGCATGTGCTGGCCTTCTCGGGGCCCGCGGCCATGATTTGTGAATTGGCCCGGCGGGCACTCCGGCCTGCGGAATCAAGCGTCGCCCCGGTGGCTGAACGTTCCAGTCGATCCAGCCAGACCGTCACCGCTTCCATTCAGGATCCGGTCCTGCGTCGCAACTGGATTCCCTTCAGCATTCCCCTCACCGCGGGTTTGGTGCTGTTGCTGCTGTTCCCGGGCTGGCAGCGGCCGCGGGTCGTGGAGAGCGTCACCGAACCTCCCCCCGTTGTGAGGAGTGCTCGATGATTCTCCGCCAACCTCCCCTTCGTGGCCCGCGAGCACTGCCTGACCACATCCGCCGGGGAGCGGTCACCCTCGAATTCGCCATCGTGCTTCCCGTGTTGGTGCTGATGTTGACCGGCATCCTGGAATTTGGCCGTGTCGCGATGCTGGCGATTCCCATTGCCGAAGCAGCGCGGGTTGGTGCCATGTACGGTGCGATGAATCCGCCCGACCCGGCCAACCCGAGCGACTGGGCCCAACAGTGCGAACTGCGGACTCGGGAAGTGCTGTCCAACCAGGCTGGCATCGACTCCAACCTGGTGACGGTGCAATGCACCTACAGCACCGGCTCCCCCCTGAATCGGTCGTCGGTTCAGGTGCGCTATCCATTCACTTTGCTACTGGGCTGGGTTTCCGCCCCCAACGGTCTGGCCATCCAACGCACGGCTGTGTTTCCCGTCATTCGCTGAAGGTCCCCTCTCCCGGTTCGCCCCCGCTCTGTGCCATGGACTCCCCTCGCCGACAGTCCGCCGCCGCCACCCGCTCCCGTTCGGGAAGTGCTCGCCATCGCCGAGGGGCGGCGATGCTCGAAACCGCGCTGCTGCTCTCGGCCTGGATCATTCTGCTGATGGGGACCCTCGACCTGGGGATGGTTCTGTTCCGCCACAGCATCATGCAGCAAATTGCCACGAGGGCCGTTCGCCTCGCGATGATTCGCGGTGCCAATTCCACCCCGCAGGTCGCCTCGTGGGGCCCAGCGACAGTTCAGGTGACACTCGACCAGTCCCAGGCGGTGGCCAACCTGCTCCGCCCGTCGACCGCGGGGCTGACCCCCTCCACCTTTCAGGTCCGTATGGAATGGCCCGACGGCGGGAACCAGCGCGATCAGCGGGTCAAGGTCACCGTGACCTCCGCCCAACCCACGGTTCTCCAAAGCCTGCTCCCCGGCAACGGCAGCGTCGCATTGAGTTCGACCGCCCTGACCCGCATCGTTCAATAGGGCCGGAACGCCATGCACACCCAGTCCGAATTCCGCTCTGCCCCCCCGGCGGCCCCCCAGTTCCGCCGGGGAACCGTCATGGTGATGACGGCCATTTCCCTCACCGCGTCGGTCTCGATGCTGGCCCTGGTGATGGAATCCAGCCGCATGATGGCTCGCTCCAGCGAAGTCCAAATCGCCGCCGATTCCACGGCGTTGGTCGCCGCCCAAATGCTGAGCCAGCAGGCCCTGACCAGCACGGCGCGGACGACCGCCGTGAATTTCGGCACCACCTACAACGGAGTGGGTTCGGGGTATACCCTCAATTTTCCACCGGCGTCCGGACCCTATGCCGGACAACAAGGCTGCGTCGAGTCGCTGGTCTCCGCCCCGTTCAGCACTCCCTTGGCCACCGTATTGGGTGGCACGCGCAACACGATCCTGCATGCGCGGGCCGTGGCTGGCCCCAAGTCGACCCCTTCACCCGATCTGCTGGTGGCCCTCGACCCCGATTCGATTCCGGGCATCGTCGGCTCGGGAACCGGACAACTGCGGGTCGAGGGAGGCGTGCGAACCAACTCGCGAGGGGGTGGCCTGGATGAAAAAGGAGTCGCAATTTCCGGGGCCACCGGTTTCGGCGTCCAACTGTCGCTGGCCGACCGTCTGGCGGCCAGCCAGGTCAACGTCGTGGGGGGCGTCAATGATCCCACCTTCTTCAGCGGCCTGACAGGCGGTTCCCCGAATCCGCTGGTTTGCCGGGTGGCGACAGCCAGCGATCCCTTCAAGAATCTCCCCGTGCCGACCGCCACGCTGGGAGTGAGCGTCCTCCTCCGCGGAGAAGGGCGCAGCACCAGTTCTTCCACCAATCTGACCCTCAGGCCAGGACTCTACACCAACATCCTGGTCACCGCCGGGACAGTGACTTTTCAGCCGGGGATCTACGTGATCCGCGGGGGCTCACTGACACTGACCGGGGGAAACATCTCCGGACAGGGAGTGATGTTCTACCTCCCGGGAACCGACTACAGCGCCTTGTATGGCACCCCAGACAACGCGGATGGGGAAAACACGCCGTCGAATGCCTCCCCGATGGGGAGCGTGACCATCTCCACCACGGTGAACCTGACCGGCTACAACAGCTCTTCCAGTCCCTTTCATGGCATGCTCATACATACCCGACGCTTCAACACCAATCCGATCATCATGAGCAGCCCCCAAGGGAACGGAACCCTCACCGGCACCGTCTACTCCAAGTGGGGCCCACTCACAC
>JBKCTR010000637.1:0-2515 GCA_046318755.1 Planctomycetaceae bacterium | reverse complement strand
CGTGGGGGCGATCCAGGCGGGGCAGGGGCGGCTGTTGCAGCGCGCGGCCCACACCATCAAGGGGGGCTTTCGCCTGGTTGGAGCGAATGAGGCCTACGACCTCGCGCAGCGCCTCGAAGAGGCGGGCCGCACCGGCCAGTTCGAGAAGACCGGGGAAACCGCCACCCGACTGCGGCTCTTGTCGCGGGGCATCCTCGACGAGCTGGAGGTGTTTGCCAAGACCGGTTTGGGTTCTCACAATAAGGATCAGCCGGACGCCGCCAACGCGACCGGCCACCGTTGAGGACCCGTGTTGGGGACCACGTTCCCCGCACCCGCCCCCGGCGTGACGCAACAGCCCCTCGTGACTGGTGGAGAGACCGTCGTTGCGACAGGTCCCCGCCGCTTCGATGACGGAACAGACATGCCCAGCGTGCTCGTGGTGGATGATTCGCTGCTCGACCGATCCCTGGCGGTTGGTCTGCTGGAGAAGTTGCCCGACTTCACCGTGTACCAGGCGAGTGATGGACAAGATGCTCTCGATCAGCTCGAACTGCATCTGCCCGATCTCGTGGTGACCGACATGATCATGCCCAATCTCAATGGGCTCGAACTGGTGTCGGAAGTGCGGGAACACTACCCGCTGATCCCGCTGATCCTCATGACTTCCGAGGGAAGTGAAGAACTGGCGGTCCAGGCGCTGCAGAAGGGGGCCGCCAGCTACGTGCCCAAACGTTCGCTGGCCAGCGAACTTCCCGAGATTGTCGACCGGGTGCTGACGGGGTCGCAAGAGGTGCGCGGCCGGGCCCGGCTGATGAGCCGGCTCAATCGCCACGAACTCAGCTTCACGCTGGAAAATGATCTGTCGCTCATCATGGCCCTGGCGGCCCTGCTGCGGGAAGAGGCCCTGCGGATGCGCATCTGCAGCCGCACCGAGTGTCTGCGGCTGGGGGTGGCCCTGGAAGAGGCGTTGCTGAACGCCTTCTACCATGGCAATCTCGAGATCAGTTCCGAAATCCGCGAGCAGGATCACCACGCCTATCATCAACTGGCACAGGAGCGCTCGGCGCAGCGTCCGTGGTCCGACCGGCGCATTCACGTCTCCGTTTCCGTGACACCCGCTGAGGCCGTCTACCGGGTCCGCGATGAGGGCCCTGGGTTCGATCCATCAGTGCTTCCTGATCCGACCGATCCAGCGACTCTGGATCGACCCTGTGGCCGGGGCCTGCTTTTGATGCGGACTTTTATGAGTCAGGTTCGCTACAATGCGATGGGGAACGAGGTGGTGCTGACGAAGTTGCGTCACTCCGAACCTGGATTCGCTGATGAGCTCGATTCTTCCGAGGAATGATGGCCACGCCCGGGCAGGCTGGCTGGGCTGCCGGGGGAGTGGGGTGAAATCGACCGTCCTGTGAATTGACTGTCGGCAAGTTGCCGAGCCCTCGCCCCCTCTTTTTTCCCGGCCCCTTTGTGGATCTTGTCATGCCCCTCAGCCACAAGCCCTCCGACTCGACCGAAGTGTTCCCCGCCGATGTCTTGAGGGAGTCCCCCACGGTGGTGGCCCAGGACGCCCCCCGCATCGAGTACGGCGCGATCAGTGATCGGGGATTGCACCGCGAAACGAACGAAGACAACTATTCGATTGTCCGCCGCATTCGCCGCCGGGAAATTCTGTGCAGCAGCGTGCAGCCCCGGGAGGGGGAATTGCCCGACGACCACGCCTATGTGCTGGTGGTGGCCGATGGCATGGGGGGGACCAACTGCGGCGAACTGGCGAGTGAACTGGTGCTGCGATTTGGTTGGGAAATTGCCGGCCGGCAGTCGTCGTGGCTGATGCGGCCCGAGCCCGACATGTGGCCCCGGGTCAAGGAGTCGCTGCACCGGTTTGGGGAACAGATTCAGCAGAAGCTGCTGGAGCACTCGGCTCAGCATCCGGAAACCAGCGGAATGGGCACCACCTGGACCTGCATGTACACGCTGGGCTGGGACGCCATCCTGGCGCATGTGGGCGATTCGCGGGCCTACCTGTTCCGCCAGGGGGAGTTGCGTCGTCTGACGCAGGACCACACCCTCGCCGAGCAGTTGATGCGGATGGGGCTGCCCGCCGAAGACACGGTCCGCTTTCGCAGCGTGCTGACCAATGCGTTCGGCTGCGGCAACGAGAGCGTGTCGATCGAAAGCGATCACCTGGTGCTGGAGCCGGGAGACCGGTTGATGCTCTGCAGCGACGGCCTGTACGACATGGTCCCGGATCCAAAGATTGCCGAGGCCCTGGCCAGTCGGCCCAACCCTCAGGCCGCCGCCGAGTTGCTGCGCGACCTGGCCCTCGCCGGCGGGGGCCGCGACAACGTGACGGTGCTGGTGGTCGACTTCCACAACACCTGATCAAAACGGGTAGAATACTCGCTACGGGATGGCAGGCCTCCGCGGGAGGGGGTACCTCCGTTTGTGCCGTTTGGGCAGGGCGAGCCGCCGTGTGAGCCGCTCCGCTGGGCGTGGGCTGGTCGAAGAACCCAGCCCACGCGCTGGGATGTCG
>JBKCTR010000636.1:0-4933 GCA_046318755.1 Planctomycetaceae bacterium | reverse complement strand
ATCAATGCCACCGTACCGTAGACCGCGATCGTGATACCCATTCCCACCACCGCCAAAACGATAGCTTTCATGGCCAAGGACGCTTCACCGACAGTCGACAGCGTGATCGCCATGATCTCCGCAGACAAGATAAAGTCGGTGCGGATCGCGCTGGCGATCTTCTGCCGTTCAAGCACTTCTGAGTCGATTGCTTGGAGTGGCTGAGCCGTTTTTTTGGACGAATCCGCCACAAATAGCTCGCGCACCTTGCCATAACCTTCATGGCACAAATAGGCACCGCCGAGAATGAGCAGCGGCAGGATCGACCAAGGCGCAATCGTCGAAAGCAACAGCGCGGCGGGCAGCAAGAAAACGAGCTTGTTGAGTGCCGAACCCCAAGCGATCTTGCCGATAATGGGAAGCTCGCGGTCAGCTGTAAAGCCGACCACGTAACGCGGAGTTACGGCGGCGTCATCAATCACAACGCCGGCTGACTTGCCTGCTGCCTTTGCCGACATCTTGACAACATCGTCGAGTGAGGCCGATGCGATCTTGGCAATTGCTGCCACATCGTCAAACAATGCCAGAAGCCCAGAGGACATAAATTCTCCTGGTCATGGTATTCATGAAGGACTGCTCGGCGCAGAAATGACGGGCACCTGCGTCGTAACAGACCTTCGAAAATTTACCACAGGAATCAGCAACCTGCCATTCAAATTCATCCCGCTGGATAGCACGGTCCGCCCGTGATTTGAGTCCTTCAGAAATGCCCCCTTAAAAATGGCCGGTCATTCCCCCGAACTCGCTCCGGTCACCCAAACCGGTGCGAGTTGTGTGTTCTGGGTTCATCAAAACCGTCTCCATCGGCGCACGCCGAAGCTGACTGTTCGCGGAAGAGTACGCCCGTCGAAAGAGGCACCCCCCGGATGAGCACTCGAAAAACCGGCGACCAGACCGCATCTCGCGCTTCAGTACTCCCCACCTTGGGTTGTTCTTATGGAGTATTTCCGACGAGGATCAGACCCCTGTTTGCAGTTCCGATGCTTGTTTGGGCAACTTGTCAGCAGCGGAACAGCTCGTAAGGACAGCGTAAGTAGAACGCAGCGTGCACTCGCCACTTGGGAAGCTGCTCATCACCGCGGGACGCGATGGTCAGGTTTTTCAGGTCACTGCCACTGGCGTTTTTCGCTAAAATCTCACGCCCGTTCGAAATCACGAAAGTGCCGCGTTTTGCAGGGTTTCCGAGCACGGGACTCGTTTGGGGTGAGTCCCGGGGTTTAGAGCCTTTGGCCCCGATGTGAGCCTTTTTGGGTGGCGATGGGTGCCAACCGCGTCCCGTGGTTTGTGTAACGGAGAAGCTCGACGAATTGCAAAATCCGAAGATTTATTGGGTAGAAACGCAAAGACCCGCTGGGGTGAACCAGCGGGTCTTGAGCGGAATGATCACGTTGCGGTGACCAGGTCGATGGAGGCGGCGGGAATTGAACCCGCGTCCTGTGACACCTTGGAAGAAGCCTCTACGTGCATAGTCGCTTGATTGAGTCGTACGGGCAGGCTCATGCGACCAGGCCCACTCCGTACCAGCCGATGACAAATCTTGTGCTGCCCGTAACCGGCGGTGAAGCAGCACCAGTCTGAATTTTCACCGACTTTTGGACTCCTCAGACGGGGATTCCGCAGTCAGGGCAGCCTGTAATTAGGCAGCCAGAGCAAAGCTCTTGTCAGCAGTTGTTGTTTGATCAGCTTTTAACGTGGCCCACTGATCAACCACGGCACGCCACCTCGACCGACAGTTATCCAGTCGAAACCGTTCGCCCCCGTAAGGTACGAGACACACCCCGTGGCCGAGATGTGCTGATCGAATTGTCACTGCACCCCGCGGAAAAGTCAAGGAGATTGTTGGTGAATCCCCGTTTGGTCCACCGGCTCAATTCCCCGGCACCACCCCGCTGCCCCCGCGAATTGCTGGCTGTTCATATCAAGACTGGCCGATCCTTGGGGAGGGAGTCATAATACAGGGAGTTTGGCGGTTGGCCGACGGCGGATGCCGGGGCGGCCCGTTCCCCGGCGTTTCCATCACCGGCTGCGTGCCAGAGGGCCCAGTTCATGCTGACCATCCTTGGATCGACCCAGCGGACCTGCGAAGGGGTCTCGCGCCGGCGACTGCTGCAGGCGGGGGGAGCGGGGCTGCTGGGGGTGAACCTGCCCACGGTTGTGGCCGCCGAGCAGCTCTCGTCGGACCTGGTTGCCCGGGCCAAGCACGTCATCTTCGTGCTGCTCTTCGGTGGGCCGAGCCAGCTCGAAACGTTCGACATGAAGCCGGGGGCCCCCGACGCCATCCGCGGCCCGTACAAACCGATCGCCTGCCGGACCCCCGAACTGCTGATTGGCGAACACCTCCCCCGGCTCGCGGAAGTCTCGGACAAATACTGCGTCGTCCGCACCATGACGCATTCGTTCAACGACCACTCCGGCGGCGGACACTACCTGCAGACCGGGCATCGGTGGCACGTGCCCATCGGCGGAGGCTTCAAGCCGACGCCCAAAGACTGGCCCTCGATGGGGTCCATCGTCGAATACACGGCCCAGCAGCAGGCGGGCCTCGAACGCCCTCTGCCGGCGTACATGGTGCTGCCCAACTCACTGGGACGGCTGCAGGAGGCGGGACAGTACCCCCGTCCGGGCGAACACGCCGGGTGGCTCGGACAGCGGTACAACCCGGTTACCACCAAGATCGACAAACGCTCGCTGACCGACAATCCTTACTGGCGCGACTGCACCGATGAAGAGCTGACCTTCCAGATCGAGGGGATGGTCGCCGGGCAAGACATGACGCTCGACCGGCTCAGCCGCCGGCGGTCGCTGCTCGAGCAGTTCGACGACCAACGGCAGGCCCGCGAACAGGCGGCCGTGCAGGCAGGCTACGGAGCCTTCCAGCAGCGGGCCCTGGGGTTGGTCACCTCCCCCCGCACGCGCGAGGCGCTCGACAATACCCGCGAAACCCCGGCTCTCCGCGACCTCTACGGCCGGCATCTGATTGGTCAGGCGTGTCTGATGGCCCGCCGGCTGGTCGAAACCGGAGTGCGGTTCGTGACAGTCCACTACGACTGCGTCGACGGCTACAGTTGGGACTCGCACGTGCACAGCAACGACGTCAAAAACCACCTGCTCCCCACGTTCGACCAGGGCTTTTCGTCGCTGCTGGTCGATCTGGAGGAACGGGGACTGTTGGCCGAGACGCTGGTGGTTGCCCTGGGGGAAATGGGACGCACCCCCAAGGCGAACGCCAATTGGGGCCGCGACCACTGGAGCACCCTGTTCCCCGCGGTGATTGCCGGGGGAGGTGTGCCCGGAGGCAAGGTCTACGGCAAGTCGGACAAAGACGCGGCGTATCCCATCGAGAAGCCGGTCTCGCCCGAAGACCTCGCGGCCACCGTCTATTACGCCCTCGGCATCGATCCCGAGCTGCGCGTGTTGAATGCCGAGAACCGCCCGACGCACATCGTCGACGGCGGCAGCCCGGTGACGGGCCTTTGGAGCTGAACGAGTCGGGCGGCCAGGCGGGCGCGTTCGCCCCCCGGTCGGACGGCGGAGTCGGACCGAGAACAGCCCGAGACTGGCCGGCGACCGCGGCAACTTTCCCAACCGGTTCCCGCCCGCACGGTCCGGCGTGGCACCGGACCGTGCGAGATCGAAGGGGCCGGGGATTCGCCTATTTCTTCAGCGATTCCAGATAGGCCAGCAGTGCGGCGAGCTGTTCGACATTCAGCTTGTCGACCAGCCCCTGGGGCATGATGGAGATGTCCCGCTTGCCCCGTTCTTCGATGTCTTCCTTGCGGAGCACGGTGGCGACGCCGGTGATGTTGCGGAGTTCGATTTCATCGCCCGACTCGCGGACGACAAACCCGTCGAACACTTTGCCTTTCCCAGTGACGAAGAACTGCCCTTCGAAACCCTGGGCGATCTTGGCGCTCGGCTTGACGATCGATTCGACCAACTCAGGACGCTTGTAGCGCTGCGAGATGTCGAGCAACAGCGGCCCCTTGACCGGTTCATTCTGCGACACGGCATGACAGGCGACGCACCCCTGGCGGGTGAAGAGCCGTTGGCCGTATTTGGCGTCTCCCTTCACCTCGGACACCTGCTGCACCACCTGTTCGAAAGGAAGCGTGCTGATCAGCGGCTTGTTGGGATCGACGGCGGGTTCCTGGTCGAGTTCCAGACGGCTGACGGCGTACTGGGCCGCCTCGCGGACTTCGGCCACCTCGCTCTTGCGCTGCTGCAAAATCTGGAAGATCTGGGCTTCGAGGCGGGCCCGGCCAATGCCCCGCAGCAGACTGGTGGCCTGCCCGGGTTCGGTCCAAGCTTGGTCGATGACCTTCAGCGCCTGAGCGCGGGCTTCGGCCGGAGCCTGGGGAGCCTCGGCCACAAACGCCAGTGCGGCCCCGGCCAGTTCGCGGACGGTGGGTTCCCCCTGGGTGACCGCGGTGGTCAGCGGGGCGACCAGTTTCGCGAGGGCCGGCTCGCGGACGAATTCATCCCAGACGGTGCGAAGTTCGGCCGAGCTTTCTTGCGGACCAATCTCGGCCAGCGCCCGCAAGGCGGCGTCGAGCACCCCGGGCTGGGTGACCCGCCGCTGCAGGCCCCGCAGGGCGTTGACCCGCAGAGCCGCGTCGCCCGGGGGACGGGTCGCCGCCACGTCCAGCAACTGCAGTGCCTCGGGAGCGAGATCGGCCGCACCGGGGGCTATGAGGCCGATGGCGGTGGGGAAGAACGCCGCGTCGGCCTGGGCCAATTGCACGATCCGTTCCTGCATGCCGGGGAGTTCGAGCTTGTGCTTCTTCAACTGCGGCAACAGCCACTGCACAAGGGAGGAATCGCCCTGTATCAATTCTTTCGCGAGGGCGGTCTCGATGCCGGCCGACTCGCTCCAGATGACTGGCTTGTAATAGGG
>JBKCTR010000635.1:0-2360 GCA_046318755.1 Planctomycetaceae bacterium | reverse complement strand
GCGAACACCCCCTCTCGAAACGAGCCGGGGGTTGTGTGAAGCGGACAAGCCGCTTCACTCCGCGGGACTGCCAACGGAATTGTGAAGAGACCGGGGGAAGGAAGGACGCGGTGCAATGCCACGACGGCACAATCCCCGCTCGGCACGGCCGGCAGTCCCCCCGCACAGGCGCGACCGGTGGACCGGAACGCGGGCCCCGCGCGGAAGAGGAGTTGTCATAAACGATCGCCCAGCTTTCCGCCAATCTCGACCGGGGTGCCATGATGTTGATTGCCGACGGTGTGCCACCCGACCCAGGAGTCCCGGCGATCTCGACCAGCGCAGGCCTCACTGTGCGTTTGTCGACAGGCTCGTTTCCCTTGCCACAGAGGGAGGGCTATACTTGGAATTGTGCGTTGGTGGCTGGTTGGTGGCGGTGCGCCCGCCGCTTGGTCGACCGGCCGTTGGCATGAGCACCTGCGGGTGATCTCCCTCTCCCCTCTCTCGATTCTGGAAGTTCTTCCATGCGCCGTCTCTTCGCCCTCTGCGTGGCGTTGTTGTGGTGTGCCGGTCCTGTGTTTGGTCAGGCGAAAGGCCCTCTCGAAGCAGTGGGCACCGACGCGGCCGCCGTGCTGCGTCTCAAGAATCCCAAGGCGACCATCGACAAGATCGCCGATTTGGTCGACGCGGCCAAAGAAGGGTTTGGCGGTCAGGTCCGCACCCAGGCGGGGGCGGTGGGATTGCTGATCTCGAACCCCACGCTGGCGGGGGTCGACATGGAGCAGGACTGGTACGTTGCCGTCTATGTGCCCGAAGGGGCCGACAAGGCGACGGACGATCCCGAGGTGGTCTTTCTCATTCCCGCCACCGACCTCAAGGCGATGAAGGAGGGGCTCGACCCCGAACTCAAGTTCGCCGAGCATGGCAAATACGGCGTCTACACCCTGGGGAGCAAGGCGGCCAACGCCGTTCAGAGCCGCCTGAAGGGAACAGGCAAGTCGATTGCCACACTGGCCGACAACGGGGCGAAGACCCTGTTCGAGAAGGGAGATCTCTCGCTGTTTCTGAATGTTCCCCTGCTGCGGAACGTCTATGCCGACGAGGTGGAACAGTTCTTCCAGCAGGGTCGCCAGGCGCTGGCGAACATTCCCGATGCCCCCGGTGGTCCCCAGGGGATCGATCCGAAGCTGATCGGTGAAGTGGGCGGTGTGATTCTCAAGAGTCTCGAAGACGCCAAGGGAGACCTCACCGGCTGCACCATGGCTCTGAACATCGCCAAGACCGGCCTTCTGTTCGAAGACCTGTTGGGGTTCAATCCGGGCAGCGGGGCCGACCGGTTCCTCTCCCGTCACAAGCCTTCAGCCTTCGACACCCTGGCGAAGTTCCCCGAGGAACGTCTGGGCTACGCGGGAGTGAGCGTCGACTTCCCCGAGCTGGCCACCCTGGGGGCCCGGATGATGCAGGGGAACAACCGCATGACCGCCGCCGCCAAAGAGGCGATGGACTCCCTCAGCAAGGTCAAATCGGGCCCCACCATGGGTTCGTTTGCCATGGGGAGCATGACCGAAGGGATCCTGCGGATCACCAGCCTGATGGAACTGGCGGACGTCGCCACGCTGAAGACCGCCACCCGCAAAATGCAACAGGCCTTTCCGGAGGGACTCGAGATTGGCAATGGACTGAAGCAGAAGTACGACCTGACTGTCGATGGTGAGACCATCGGGGGTGAAAAGGCCGACGTGCTCAAAATGGAGATGGACATTAACCCGAACAATCCCCAGGGGGCGATGGTCGCCCAGATGATGGGGATCATGTACGGGACGGAGGGTTTGGTGACCCGGTCGGTCTTCCAGACGGACCGCATGCTCACCACCACCGGTGGAGGAGCCGAAGCGATGGAAGCCCTGCTGACCTCCCTCAAGGGGACCCCCAACACCGCAAGCCCCGCGGCCAAGACGCGGGCCGACCTCGGCACCCAGGCCAATGTGTTGGGACTGATGGACCTGCCGGGGACCGTGGCCAAGGCACTGCGGATTGTCGGGGAAAGCGACATCGGCAAGATGTTCCTCCCCCTCGATGAAGACACCCTCGAGTCGCTGGTGCTGCCTGCGAGCTACAGCGGGCTCTCGCTGGTGGCCGAACCGGCTGGCCTGCGGACCCGCACCTCCATGCCGGTCGAGCAGATTCGCGGGATCTTGACGCTGGTCGAGGTCTTCCAGAAGCTGCAAGGGGGGATGGGTGCCGGGGCTGGCGTGAACATTCAACTCGAAAACTGATCTCTCGACACCATGGCTGAAGAAAAATTCGACCCCCGGCGGGAAACCCTCGTCAACGAAACGCGCACTCTCTTCGAACCAGGGCTGGCCGGCCTGAACGCCGCC
>JBKCTR010000634.1:0-6414 GCA_046318755.1 Planctomycetaceae bacterium | reverse complement strand
GGACAGTGTGTCGCAGTTGTAGCTGTCTTTGACCTTGATCATCCCGGCGATGAGTTCCGGGCGGGCGATGGCAAAACCAAGCCGCAGCCCGGCCAGGCTGAACGACTTGCTGAACGAGCGGGTGATGATGACCCGTTCAGCTCCCGGGCGGCGGAGCAGTTCGGCCCGGTGGGGCTGATCGGCGAAATCTCCGTACGCCTCATCGAGCACCAGAATGCCCTGCGGGGGGACCAACGAGAGGATCTCGTCGTCGCTCCAGCGGTTGCCCGAGGGGGAGTTGGGATTGGGGATGAGCACCAGCTTGGCCCGGGCGGTGACCTGCCGGGCGGTGGCGAGGTCCCAGGACCAGTCGGGGCGCAGCAGCAGTCGCTGGTGTTGGCCCCCCTGGATGTCGGCCAGTGTCTCGTACAGGATGTAGCTGGGGTACGGATAGGCGACGAGGTCGTGCGAGTCGACGAACGACCGCAGGATGAGCGTGAGGTTTTCGTCGCTGCCATTGGCGGGCAGAATCCAGTCGGGTTCGACGCCGAAGACCGCGGCAGCGGCCCGGCGGAACGGGGTTGCGAGAGGGTCCGGATAGATGTTCAGGCGGCCATGAGCGGCTTGCACCAAGGCCTCGACCACGCGGGGCGAGGGGGGATACGGGTTCTCATTGGTGTTGAGCTTGATCCAGCCCGTTTCTTGGGGTTGCTCCCCCGGGATGTAGCCTTCAATGCGGTCGATGTTGGGACGAAACAAACCCATGGTTCCTTGCAGTGGCGGCGGCTGACGGCGAGCCAGAGCCGCAGGCCGAAGGGAGAGGGAAAACTGAGGAACCGCTCAGCACGACCAGACAGTCGATCACTGGCGGTGGTTCACAGAGAGCCGATTTGTCTGACTCCATTCTACCGCAATCAGGGCGAAACGATCGACCGCAGGGGACAAAAGTGCCACGATTTGGAAACGGGGGGACGAATTGGCAGGCTGGTCCCGCGATCTGCTGAAAACCGGTGCAGTCGGCAAATTGGGCTGTTCAGACCGCCGGTTTCGCAGTAGTGTTTCCCCCCAGTTTTGAGGAAGACCCCAGGGACGGGGTGGCTTCGAAGCTCTCCCACGGCCAAGGCAAGGTCCGACAGCGTCGGTGGGGGTGTGGCTGAAGAAGGCAGTCAAGGAGTGACGCATGCTGTGGTGCCTCGGTCTCTACGTGCTGACATTGGCCCTTGCGGCCTGGTGGACGCACGTCGCGGGCGTCCAGGGGCGTCGCTGGGGCGTGCTGGATCTGCCCGATCTCGATCGCAAGCGGCATGCGGCACCCACCCCGCGAACCGGGGGATTGGCGATCTGCCTGGCCCTTATGGCCGGTTTGGCGACCGCTTGGGGGGTGGGCTGGGCGACTGGCCGGATGGACGGACTGGGACCGTCGACTTGTCGCATGCTGGTCTCCGCCTTGGCACTGTGTGCCGTGGGAGTTTGGGATGACCGTTATGGCATGACCGCCCGGCAGAAATTGCTGTGGCAAGTGCTGGCGATCTCTCCGTTTGTATTCCTGGAGCGATCTGCCCAATCGGTAATGATCTTCGGATGGACGATCGAGTCTCCGGTCATCGCGTCGAGCCTGGTGCTGTTGTGGCTGGTGGCCTGCTCCAACTTCATCAATTTGCTGGATGGGATGGATGGTCTGGCGGCGACCCTGGGCATTGTGGTCTGCCTCGCCTCGGGAGGATTGGCGGGGTGGAATGGCCAGCTCGACAATGTGCTGGTGGCGGTGGCGTTGGCGGGGGCCCTCTCGGGCTTTCTGCTGCACAACTGGCCGCCGGCGCGGATCTTCATGGGCGACTGCGGCAGCCTGCCGTTGGGATTTCTGGTGGGGGGGCTGGCACTGCAGGCGTCGGCCAAGAAGGCGACCGGTTTGACGCTGGTCGTTCCGGCGGTGTTACTGGCGGTCCCCCTGATCGACACGTCGATGGCCATCGTGCGGCGCAAGTTGACCGGGCGCAAGATCGGCCAGGGAGATCGCGGGCACATTCATCACACGCTGCGGGATCGTGGCCTCTCTTCGCAGCAGACGCTGTTGGCGGTGGGGGGGATGTCGCTGTTTGCCGCCGTGGGAGCGGTCGTGGCGACTCTGGTGGGGAATGACCTGGTGGCGATGATGACCGGGGCCATCCTGGTGGGCGTGCTGGTGGGGGGGCGGATTTTTGGCTTCCAGGAGACGATGCTGTTGGCCCGGGTGGTCGAGGCAATCTGGCAGATTTGTGCGGCTGTTCCCCGGTTGTTGCGGGTGCGGTTGGTTGCGTTGCGATTTGAGGCCGCCACCGCGCAGGGCGAGTTGCGGCTCTGGCACAAAATCATTCGGCGGGCGCGGCGGCTCGAGGTGCAGGAAATTGAATTCGTGCTGGAACCCGTGACGGCAGGACAGGCTCCCGTCCAGTTGCATTGGAATTCGAAGCAATTGCCGCAGAATCTGGCGATGACATGGGAAACCTCGGCCACTCTGCGGCGCGACCTGGGGGGCTTGGCGATGTTCCGGGTGCGGGGGATCTCCAACACGGGAGTGATGCCCGGGGCGGCCGCGGAACTGACCGAGTTGTTGGTGACCCTCTGTCGGGCGTTTCCCGAGCCGTCGGCCCCCCTGCTGTCAGCTCCGGCCCCTGGGGGGGGAGCCAGTACCAGCCCTCCTTCCGTGTTCATTCCCTGGCGGGCACCGGTGGCTGGCGAACGCGAGGCCGTTCCTCAACGCGTGAAGGATGCCGCCTGAATGCCCGCCGATTTCCGTCACGAACAGGAAGAGTTGGGAGACGGCCGGGGGACGCACTCGCGGCCGGGGCGGCGATTGGTGTTGCTGGATCGCGATGGCACTCTGAATGTCGAACGGAACTATCTGGCCGAGGCCAGCGGCCTCGAGTTGCTTCCCGGGGTCATTCCCGCGTTGCGTCGGCTGCGCGAGCATGGTCTGGGACTGGTGGTGGTGACGAACCAGTCGGGGGTGGCCCGCAAGCTGATTCAGCCGGCGCAGTTGGAGGCGATCCACGACCGGTTGCACGAGCTGTTGGGGGAGGGGGGAATCGAGCTGGACGGAATCTATGTCTGTCCCCACGGTCCCCAATCGGTCTGCCATTGTCGCAAGCCCCGGGCCGGCCTGGCGCTGCAGGCGGCACGCGAGTTGGGAGGGGCCCTCTCGGAGAGTTTCGTGGTGGGAGACAAGCCCGCCGATATTGGCTTGGGGCAGGCCATCGAAGCGACCACCCTGCTGGTCAGAACCGGCCACGGAGCCGAGTCGGAACGCAACTGGCCGCGCGAACTGCCGGGCCCCCATGCGATCGTCAACGATCTGCCGGCGGCGGCCGAGTTTATTGTCCGGCAGTTGGCCGACCGAGCCCGGCCGCGGGCCGCCTGACTTCTGAGTGCGGCTTGCGTTGACCCTCGTGAACCATCGCGCCAGCGTGGCCCCGGTGGGACGAATCGCGGAAATCTCCCGCGGCGATCGCAACCCCGGATGATCCGGGGTGTTCATTCCCTGGGGTGAGTCTGGTGACCTTGGGAAGGACATGGCGATGCACGGTTGTTCGCGGCGCAGATTTCTGGCGGGGGGCCTGGCGGGAGTCTGGTGTGGTGTGCGGGGCGCGCGGGGGGCTGAGGAACCGCTGGACCCCAAGCCGATTGGCGGAGCCTGGTTTGTGAGCGAGGGGCCCCGGCCGGTGTATTACTTCCGCGATGACGGCCGATTCATCGATGTGTTCTCGTATCACGAACAAGACTCGAACCAGGATGGCATTCCCAATCTGCGGCTGCGGTATGACGACCGGTTCCTGATTGTCCGCAGCCAGGGTTATCCCAATCATCCGACGGCGGTGTTTCCCAACAGCGGCAACCCGAACACGATCCGGGTGCAGGACTTCGAGTTTCGCTTTCCCCTCGCGCCGCGGAAGGGAACCGAGATCACCCGTCTGCCCATGGGACCCATTGGCATGGCCATCAATGGTGTGGTGTTTTTCAATCCGTTCGAGCAGGGAGGGATGAACGCCGTCGAGGGCTACAGCGAGGTCTGGCTCGACTCGTGCTGCGGCCATCCCGAGCAGCGCGGGGTGTATCATTACCACAAATATCCGAGCTGTGTGAAATCTCCCTTTCCCGATGATGGAGAACAGCATTCCCCGGTTCTGGGACTGGCGTTCGACGGATTTCCCATCTACGGCCCGTACGAGGGACGTGAGCAACTGGCGCGCGACCTCCCCGTCACCGGTGAGGGACCTGCGGCACTCGATGTCTGCAATGGACACACAGACCCGGTGCGGGGTTACCACTACCACGTCACTCCCGGCCGGTTCCCCTACATCATGGGGGGTTATGCCGGGGTTCCCGAGGCCTCCAACAGCCGGGGGCTGCGTCGGGCGGGCAGCGGAGCGATCGAGAACAATGCCGAGGGACAAACCCGGCTCCCCGCGGTGATTGCCCTGGTGGTCCCGGGGACCGCCCGGCGCGGTAAGACACACACGGTGGTGCTGGAACTCGATCCGTCTCAGGCGCGGCGTGGGCCGGTTCCCGCAGGGCCCCCCTCTTGGATACAGATAGGTCCCTGGGAGGGGACCGACATCACCCGGGAAGGAGATCGGGTGAGCTGTCGGATTACCATTCCGGCCGATGCATCGCGCGGGCAACTGGTCGACTGTCATCTCGAATTCGGGACCGGTGCCAACCCGACGGTGTTCAAGAAGAACGACGCTTTCCGGGTGATCGACTGACGGGATCGCCCCATCGTGAAGTGGGGAAGACCCTGGTCGGGTAACGTCAGTCGAGATAGGCGAACTCATTGAGATTCAAGATCGCCCGGCAGAGTTCGGCCAGGGAATAGTCCGCCAGATACTCCTGGCACTCGCGCTGCTCCTCGGCTGTGGCCGGGCGCTGCAGGGCGAGGTCGAAGAGGGTCTCGATCTGCCTGCGATGGTCAGCTCCCGCGCTCTGGGTCACCCGCTTGGCCAGTCCCAGGGCGGCTGAGAAGGCGAGGTCCGAGTTCAGCAGTGACAGGGCCTGTGGGGCGACCGTTGACGCGTTGCGGCGGCCGCAAGAAACCATGTTTTCCGGGAGATCGAAGGTTTCGAGGAAGGGGACTTTCACCCCCCGTTTTTGCACGAGGTACAGGCTGCGACAGTGCTGTTCCGCGGCGGGGGAGGGATACCACCCCTTGGTGCGGGTCTCGTTGTCGTCGAGGAAGGCGGGATTGGCCTGCAGAATCTCGGCGGGCAAATCGGGCCAGATGGGGGGGCCCGAGTGCTTGTCGGTCAGCAGTCCCGAGGCCGCCAGCAGGGCGTCGCGTAACTGCTCGGCCGAGAGCCGCCGCGCGTTCTGTCTGGCCAGCCACTCATTCCTGGCATCTTGAACTTGGGTTTCCGGGGTGACCTGCGAAGTCTGCTGCCAGGTGGTGCTGAGCACAATTTGGCGCTGCAAAGACTTGAGTGACCAGCCGCCGCGAAGGAATTCGTTCGCCAGCCAGTCGAGAAGATCGGGATGCGTGGGAGGAACTCCAGACAGGCCGAAATCGTTGGGCGTCGCCACCAATCCTTGCCCGAACAAAGCCTGCCAGACCCGGTTGACCACGACCCGTCGGGTGAGCGGATTGGCAGGGTCGGCGATCCACCGAGCGAGGGTCAGACGCCGGCCGCTGGTGGTGGGGTTGACACCCCGTGCGATCACTGCGGCGGAGGGATCGAACAGCATCGGAAAGCCAGGTTCCACCTGGTCGCGTGGAGTGCGATGATCCCCCTGGTAGAGAATTCGCGTGGGGGCAATCTCGCCTGGGGCATCGGTCATCAGCAGCGCGAACTGTGGGTTCCGCTTCTGGCCGTCCAGTTGCTTCCCGCGGGACACGAGTTGCTGCTGCTCTTGCCGCTCCGCCTCGGTGAGCGCCTGCTCGATGTCGGCGGGGGAAGGATTGGCCTGTCCCTCACGGTTCAGACGCTCGCGGACCGCGGCCAGCAGTTGGTCCTGCCGCCGGGAGACCTCGGCCCGCTCGAGGTCCAGTTGCCGGTTGTGGGTGTCAATCTCCTGCTGCACAGGGGCCAGATCGATGGCCAGATCATCGGCAGGACGGACTCCCTCGAAGAAAGCCCGCAGGCGGAAATGGTCGGCCTGCAGCAAAGGATCGGTCTTGTGATCGTGACACCGACAGCACGACAGGGTCAGTCCCAGGAAGGCACTGCCTGTGGTCTCGGTCAGATCGGCCAGCAATTCGGCCCGCGAACGGTCTTGTTCGTTGAACAGAACGGCGGCATTGTCGTGCGGGCCAAGCCTGAGAAAGGTAGTCGCCAGCAGCGCCTGCTGCTCCTCGCCCGTCTTGGGAGGTCCCGCCAGCAGTTCGTCCCCGGCCAGTTGCTCAAGAAGGAATTGGTCGTATGGCTTGTCGGCATTCAGAGAGTCGACCACGTAGTCGCGGAAACG
>JBKCTR010000633.1:0-6139 GCA_046318755.1 Planctomycetaceae bacterium | reverse complement strand
CGTGTGCGAAGACCATGCGAAAATCTTGTCCGAGAGCCGGATGCGGGAAAACCGCCCGTCCGGTTCGATGAGCGGTGCGTGGAGACGGAGGAAAGGCATGCGGATATTGAGCCACAGACGGGGAAACCCCGAAACAGATGTCGGCCGCTCCCTTCGCCCACCGCGCCACGCGTCGACTCGACTGGTTCGGCCGGGTGGTTGGAGTGCGCGGGAGAGCGTGGATCGTGGGGCCGTTTGGGGAATTTGTCATTGAGCCCAGATCGGAAGCGATCTTCGTGCGTTCATGACATTGCCGGATGTGTCGCCTTGGATTCCATCGGCACCAATCAATCCCACTCCCTGTTTGTTCGGCCGCAGAGCATTCGAGTGGTCCCGCTGTGGTCCCGGCCCGATGGTTCGGATCGTCAGCCCCAGGATTCGCCCCCGCCGGGATTCGGGCGATTCAATTCAGAAAGCTGTAGGGAGATGGCACCAGGAACGAGTGGTGCTCAAAGAGCGTCAGCTTGCCGTATTTGCCGATGAACTGGGTGAAGTGCAGCAGAAAGATATAGAACGCCAGCAGGGGGAGGGTGGGAAGCCAGCAGATCCACCGCCAGAGCCAATGGCTGGGACGTTCATTCCGGGTCGCGCGATGATAGGCCCACCCGGTCAGCACCTTCACCGGATAGATGGAGACCACGAACACAATCGTCACCAGCCAGAGGGCGTCGCGGGGGGGGATGGCCGCCTTGAAGAGATACATCGGCAGGGCGAACAGCAGGGTCACCAGGATGGTGATCAGCCACGAGAAGGGGGCGTGCCGGTACATCTCACGCACCTTCCGCAGTTCGAACATCGCGCTCAGGCGGTTCTCGGCCGCGAGGTGCGCCTGCAGGAATGGGACCCACGACAGCACGGGAATGAGCAGGACCGCGCCGATCAGGGTGATCAGCACCGGGCCCCCTTCCGTGCGGTCGGCGGCGGCGAACATCAGCGTGGGAAGCGCCAGCCAGGCCAGTGCCCCGACGAAGCCCTTCAGTCCCAGCAGGAAATGGTGCTTCAACCGCAGCCCCGAAACAAACGCCCCCACTTCGCGTTCCGCGGTCTGCCAATAGTCTCCCTGCAGCCAGCGCTGCCGCAGCCAGAGCACATTCTTGAGAGGCCGGAAGAAGCATGAGAGGGCCCCCCCGCGGGCCACAGCCAGCACCAGGTGCAGCGCCACCAGCGCCGCGGCCACCAGCAGGGCGATGTGCCCGAAGGCGTCGGCCCGGGAACCGGGCTGGATGAGATGAATGTCCCCCAGCAGGTGCGACAGCAGCCGCAGGGGAATGATCCACAACCAGACCCCCAGCACCAGCGAACCGAGCCGGGGGGCGAGGGGCAAGAGGGGGAACGCATCACGCAGCTTCCCGCTGCGGGCCACCCGCCCCTCGACTTCGAGCAGATAGCCGAGCGCCAGAAAGTTCACCACCGGGATCGCCGCAATGCAGGCCAGCAGGATCGTCAGGCTGACAACTCCCCAGAGGGTGCGCACCAGCCAGACGACGCCCCGCAGCATCCTGCGGAACAATCCGACGCGCACAGGCGCGGCAATCGGGGCTTGGGCTGCGGCCGGCGACGCAGGGCGGATGATCGGAAGCGTCAAGTGGCCCGCCCGCGCTTCGGTGGCCGTCAACTGATCTTCTGCGGGTTCGGTGCTGAAGTCGACCAGCTCCTCGGCGAACTCGCGGATCTCCAACGGCTGCGGTGGGGGGAACGACGACGGCACATCGAGCGGTGCCTCGCCGAAGTCCCGCACGTCGGCGGGCGATTCGTCTGACTGATGGTCTGGCGGTGGAACACCGGTCACGCCACGGCTCTCGGGGAAGACGCGTCGGGCAATTTCAGGAATCTCCAGACAGGACTGCTTCAGGCTCGTGGATCTGCCAGCACCCGGCGATTACATCGGGAAGAGACGCTGGGGCAAACCGTGTCGGCGGGTGTGACTCACGGTTTTTTGAGGCCGGCACCAGGGAGGAATTCGAAGGCGGGTGTCGCGACGAAGTTGTCAGCCGTTTCCCCCGAGTAGACCTGCCCTCCGGCCACCTGCAGTTTTTTCACGGGAGCCCCCTCCCGCAGATCGAGCTTGTCGAGTGAGACCCAGAACGCACTGGGAGCCGTCGCGGCGTCGAACAGCAGGACACGGTTTTTGTGATCGACGACTGTGCGCCAGATGGTCGACGAAATATTCGGCTGACCCGGGGTGGTGATTCCCAGGGGAACCCCCACCGAGCGCAAGACCGACAGGGTGCTGGCGACCGCCTGAAACTCGAATTTCTGCCCGGGGACCCCCCGGATGTAGCGCGGGTCGGGTTCTCGGGGAATCGCCTCGAGCAGAAAGGAGGCCCGCGCGAAACGATCAGCCGCCCGATTGGTGCCCGGCAGGAATTGCAGCCCCCCCACTTGCTTCCAATACGTATTCAAGGCGATTTGCTGATCGTAATGGGGGGAATTTGTCATCACGGTGTACTGCCTGCCGTGGTGAATCACCAATTTGCCATCGATGTACTCGAAGATGGCTGAATCGCCCGTCGCATCCGACAGCGACAGGTGGAGCTGCGCCCCCTGTCCATTCGGCAGGATTGGCGCGTCGATGCGGAATGGTTCCTGCTCGAGGGCCGACACGGCCTCGGCCACCGTGCCGTACTGGTCCAGCACATACTGGGCCCACAACGAAATCGAAATTGTGGGTTTATCTCCTCCGGAGCCGTAATTGCTTTCGGCGAGGTACAGCACATTGGCGACGAGTCCCTGTTCATTCACCCCGTCGGCAGTCCCCATGTCGTATCCGCTGACGATCAGGCTGCCATATTTCGATTTCCAGTTGATCGTCTTGCCGGTGCCCAGTCCATTCCGCGTGATGCCGCGCGGGAAGACCCACAGGTTCGAGCCCATGTCTTCGGCCCAATCCATTCCCCGGGCGGTGATGACGGTGTCGCGTCCCGCTGTGTAGAGAATGCGCGTACAACCCAGGACCGGTTGGCCGACGACTGCAACCAGCAAGCTCAGGGTCATCAGGGACTTTACGAGAATCCGCATCGCCAGCAGCTCCCTTACTTTGTGAGACCAATCGGGCGGCTGCCACCCCCACCCACGCTCCGCATCGCAGGATGGTTCGGGGGCCGAGGCCACCGCATCGATTCGATGATAGTCGATCTGCATGAGACGCGTCAGAATCGCAGCGACCCATTCCCTGCGGGGGAGGGTGTGGGGGCCGCCCCAGTTGGCTCAACACAGCGGCATTTTCCGGGCCCACACGACCCGTTCCCGGGGGCGAGTAGGATGACGGAGCGAGAGGACGCACCGGCTCACTCCCTCCGCAGCAGCACCTTGGTGCATCCGGGGACCCGCTGATTGAACAGCTCGTATCCCCGAGGGGCTTCGTCCAGCGTCAGGTGATGTGAAAACAGGCTTTCCAGTGGTTGGGGCTGGCGGGCCAGCAGATCGAGCGAACGTTCGAGCCACGCCCGGGCGGGGGCCCGGCCTGCGCGGTAGGTGAGGTTCTTGTCGTAGAGTTGCCCGGGGGTGAGAGCGAAGGCGGGCTCGTTGTGAACCCCCGGCGCGCTGATGGTTCCCCCGGGCCGCACGATTTGCCAGGCGAGGTGCGTGGCGTCGGGATACCCCACTGCCTCGATCACCACATCGACCCCGCGTCCCTCCGTCTCCCGGCGGATCGATCCGGCAACATCGTCCTCCAGGTGCAGAGGAATCGCGCCATACCGACCGGCCTGCTCGAGGCGGTCGGGAACCCGGTCGACGGCGTAGACGACCCGGGCCCCGGCGGCCACGGCTCCCAGCACGGCACACAGCCCGACCGGGCCCAGCCCCAGGATGGCGACGATGTCTCCCGGGGCGACCTGTCCCTGGTCGACGGCGTGTAGCCCCGTGGAAAAGACATCCCCCGCCAGCAGGGCCCGCTCCGCGGGAATGTCGGGGCCGATGGGGACGAGCGTGGCGTCGGCATGGGGGACCCGCACCAACTCGGCCTGACCGCCGTGCAATCCCGCCCCTTGTTGCACCCAGCCAAACACCTGGCTTTCGACACAGCGGGCGGTCAAGCCCCGCTGGCAGGCCCAGCAGACTCCACAATTGACGGTGAACGGGGCGGCGACGCGGGTCCCGGGGCGCATGGTTCGCACGGCGTCTCCGGCGGTCAGTACGGTGCCAGTGAATTCATGCCCCAAGACCGTCCCCGTGTCGAGCCCCCGTTCGACCCCCCGATAGACATGCAGGTCCGAACCACAGATGGCGGCCGCCTCGATCTGCACAATCACATCGGTCGCGGCCTGCAGAGCGGGATCGGGCACCTCGATGGTGCGGATATCAAACGGGGCGGCGAAAGTGACGGCACGCATGGCTGACGTTGGGAGTGACAGACGAAATGGACTGCGGGACACCCCGATCTTATCGCATCTCTCGTCTCCCCGGGACCGACCACTGCGTCTGAGCCGTGTCGTGGGGAATTCAGCGTCGACGGATGGTGCGAGTCGACGCACTGTCTTGGAAAACAGAAACCGGTGGAGTCACGGAACACGGTTCCGCAACCCCACCGGTTGGACTGAACTTTGGACGCCAATCGAAGCTCGCCGCTGAGTCGGCCGATTGGGGGCAATCGGCACTGGGCGCGGCATTGGCCCGACGCTCAGGCGGCCAAGTTGTGGGTTGCCGTGGTCGCCTTGGTCTCCGCCTGCCGGGGGGCCCGGGCAATCTTCCGCCGACCAAGTTGCCGCAACCCAATCCCGGCGGTACCCACCAACACCAGGATCCAGGTCGACGGTTCAGGAACCACCAAACTGCGGATCGGATTGACCGATGCCACAATCATCGAGAATTTGGGCGCGATCACGAATTCCGACAGCCCCACGACGCGTTGGTAATCGGCCGGAGTCATCGTGGTGGCCTGGTAGTAGTAGTCGTAGGTGTAACCGAGTCCGGTCCAGGGAAAGGGAAACGCCGCGGGACCGGTCGCCGCATTGTCCGAATTGTTCCACCAATCCTGGTACCAGTCGTACAGCGTCGTCGAACTGCCGGTGGTTCCGGCGAATCGGTCGGCATACTGCGTTCCAAACCACGACGGTCCGTCTTTGAAGGAGGTCAGGTCGGGATCCCACTGGTCGTGCTGTCCCGAGGCGGGACGCAGCATGGTCGACTGCGAGACATCCCACTGGATAGCGGGGCGGAACAGATCCTGGGGGCGCACCCAAAAATTCACGAAGTGCGTGTAGTTCGACGTAATGGGAGTCCCCAGGGCCATCTTGGCCCGATCGGCGATCGACGTGGTGGTGTTGACCCATTCGGTCGGACGCGCCTCGAGGTAAGACCTCATTTCGCCCGCGAGGGTCACCCAGACCTGGCGGGTATTGCCCAGCGTGTACGTGTTGTTGATGTACGGACGATAGATTCCGGCCACGAACGAACTCACCAGCGTGGTGACCAACACCCGCTGTTCCCCGGCCGAGTCGGTCATCCAACGATGCCCGTCACCCGGGCCCGTGATCGCATCCACCGGAACCAGGGCCAACTCATCCCAATGGTGATGCGTGGTGTCGGTGGCGGCGTAATACTGTTCGATCGGGCCGGCCCAGGCGGTGCCCGCCAGGGGCGTCCCCAACAGCACGGTCCACACCAGCAGCAACAGCACCCCGCCGTTCGCACTCGGGCGCACGGCCAGTCTACGAAACACGTCCATGGTTCTCGCTCACTCCAAAACGAAATTGTGAAACACCCAGACACAGCGCCCAACATGCGGTGTCCTGCGGTCAGACAGCACAATCGGGAGACTACCAAACCCGACGATCGTTGCAAACACTCCGCGTGGCACTCACGACCGGCGTCCAGCCCACATTGGCCTGGCGAACGGTCGCCCCACACGTGCACCCCCTTTCACGGCACCCCGCCACACACTCCGCAGAACAACACCCGGTCTCGGCCCAGCAGCCGCAATTCCTCCGAGATCTCTTGCTCGAGGAAGCCTCCCAACGGAATGGTCACCAATCCCAGGCTGGTGGAGACCAGGGACAGGTTCTGCATCAGGTGCCCCGCCTCGAGCAGCAGAAACCGCTCGGCCCGCACTCCGTACTTCGCCTGCACCCGCGCCACATCCCCCACCATGATCCAGAGC
>JBKCTR010000632.1:0-2908 GCA_046318755.1 Planctomycetaceae bacterium | reverse complement strand
TTGTTCGACATCGGCCGCGCCACCGCTCAAAATCTGCGACGGCGCGGGCCCCGGGAGGTGCCGCGATAGGCGGGCCTGCCACCCAACGGGTTGCAGGCAAAGCCCATCCAGCGTGGGGGCTTGGTTGTCCCCCGCCTGTCGCGAAGATCGGCTGTCGTTGGCTCTGGCGTTCCCGCACGGAGTGGGGAGGTACGTGTCCAAGCCGACGGTTTAGTTCTCGGCCACGGAGCTCAAAAGCAGGTTCATCACATTCCCGGGCATCATGCCCGCCTCCTCTTCGGCGAAGCCCAGGGGGAATTCGTCGGCGCGTTCGGGCCGCAGTTCATATTCGAACTCCGATCTCGGCTCGAAGAAGCGATCAAACCAGAGCATCCTCCGTACGTTCGGCTGGGGTGTGTAGAGGTGAATCGAAACCCCCTGTTCGTGCCAGTCGAAGAGCATTCCGAAGAAACCGCCGGGAATGTATTTGACATAGGTCATGTCAATTCCGATCGCCCTGCGGCGCTCATTTTCGACGAGATTCGTCAGAGTCTCGCGCAGCAGGGCCATGTCGGCCCCGTCCCAGATCTCCATTTCACCCAAATGCAGCACGGTGACTCGGTCGACCGGATAGATCTTGAGGAACTTCTTGTTGAACGACATCGGGGGTTCCACCTTCGCCAACTCGGATTGATGCTGCCGCGTCGACCAGTGTCGCCGCCTGTGCAGTCAGGAGTGCCATCAAGGCAAAGTTCGGACCACTTTCGCCCCCGACTTTTGGCTTTACAATAATTGTCACAACCCGTTGTCAGCCAACAACTTAAACATCGATTCCAGTTTTTCCGGTCATGCCGGTTAAGCCAGTTGTTGACGTTCGGCAACAGAATCGGCGACGGTCCGTTGCCGCCATTCAACATCGCCGGGGAGAAGGCAACACGCTGACCCATTCAGAGAGAATTTCGAAATTCCGCGGCCTGCTCTTCGCGCGGAGCCCGCAGATCGTGGAGACTGCGGGGGAGGAAGAGGGCCTGGGGGGGCGGAATGGCACATGAAAAAAACAACCGTCGAACCGGCGTTGTGAGACAAACACCAATTCGACGGTTGTGAATGATTCTCGGGTCATCATCCCCGAGAGCAGGTTCATCACGGTGAGCGTTTCACTCCACAGTCAGATCAAATGGCAGCACAGTAGCGACCCGCTCTTTGCGAAACAGGCGCAGTGCCCCCCAGGCCCGGGAAGTTCCCTGGGGTAGCAGCTCTCCCAGCAGGTTGCGGAGGGCCGCCCCCTGGTTGGGTAGCCGCGAATCGGCCCCCGAGTCGGCTCCCCCCAAAAGCGCATCCAAGGGATTGGCCGCCTTGGGAAGATCCAGTCGTTCCAGCTTCTCGTCTGGATTCAGTCCGGCCAGTTTCTTCGCATGGGCGATGGCAGCATCCAGTCCTCCCAATTCGTCAACCAATCCCAGCTTCAGGGCCGCATTTCCTGTGTACACCCGGCCGCGGGCCAGTTTCTCCAGCTGCTCCCAGGGCATTTTCCGACCAGCCGCCGCCTTATGGGTGAACTGCGAATAGATTTCGTCGAGAATCTTTTGCATAGCGGCCCGCTCACCCTCAGTGTAGCCCTGGGTCGTACTGTTGATCCCCGAATTTTTGCCGCGGGAAATGACGTCGGTGGTAACGCCCACCTTTTCCATCACCCCCCCGGTGGCCAGCTTCATCCCCACCACACCGATCGATCCGGTGATGGTTCCCGGCTCGGCGAAAATTCGGTCGGCCCCCATGGCGATGTAGTAGCCTCCACTGGCGGCGGTATCTCCCATGCTGACCACAAACGGTTTTTCGACCAGTTCGAGCTCACGCCACATGAGATCGCTGGCAAGGGCACTGCCACCCGGACTGTCGATCCGCAGCACAATGGCCTTCACCATCGGATCGGTACGGGCTTCCCGGATGGCTTTAATCATTGTGTCGGAGCCCATCGTCGATTCCCCTGACAGGAAGTCGACCGAGCTGGCACCGGTGACGATCATCCCCTGGGCGTGAATGATCGCCAACTTGGGATTGGCCGATTTCTTCTTGGGCTGTTCCCCGCCGGTCAAGGCTTCAATGAATTTCATCATCCCAGCCAGACTGTTGAGGTCGGTGTCGACCTTTTTCTTGCCGTATTTTCTCAACACCTTGAGAGTCTTCCCCTCGTGTGTCTTGGCCAGCGCGCTTTCGAGCTCATCCTGGTAGCCGACATGATCGATCAACTTGTTCTCGAACGCCTGACGGGCGGTGAGCGGGGCCGAGTCGATCAATTCACGCACCTTCTCCACCGGCACTTTCCGGGACTCGGCCAGAGTGGTGGTCAATTGCTGATAGAAGTCGTCGAGAATCTCTTCCATTTCCTTTCGGAACTCGGGACTCATCTCAGTCCGCGAGTACGGTTCTCCGGCCGATTTGAACTCACCCACGCGCAACATCTCGGCCTTCACCCCCAGCAGGTCAAACGCCTTTTTGTAAAAGGTGACCTCGGCCCGCAGCCCCAGGGTGGTCAAGACTCCCGCTTCGGGCATCCAGATTTCATCGCAGGCGGTCGCCAGCAAGAAGTCCATGTTGTCGGCCTCGTTGAGGGTCGCGTAGACCTTCTTCCCGGCCGCCTGAACCTTGGCGATGCCACTTCGCAGGGCCCGCATCTTCGCCCAGCCAATCGAGGGACCATCGATCTTGAGGATCACACCGGCAATCTTGGCATCCCGCGCCGCGTTGTCGAACTTCCCCAGAGCCACCGCCAGCGTTTCGCTCAACTCGCCAAACAGTCCCGGTGCCTGGGGGCCTTCGGAATAGTTTCCCTTGATGTCAATTTGAGCGTACTGGACTTCAACCGGTTTCTCAGGAACCGACTTTTCGGCAACCGGCTTGTCTTTGGCCGCCTGGTCGGCAGCCGGTC
>JBKCTR010000631.1:0-9640 GCA_046318755.1 Planctomycetaceae bacterium | reverse complement strand
TGGATGTCTCGGTCTTGCCGGGAACCCCGGAATCGATTTACGATAAAACTCGTCGGCGGAAAGGATGAACCGATTTTGGCCAATTGCGAGGGTTGACCGATTTCGGGGGGGTTGTCCCGAGAGAGATTTCATGTCTGGTGTTTTGCCTTCCGATCTGAGGACGATTCGAATCGCCGCCTCGTCTGGACTGGTCTTGGCCTGTTTGATGGTCCAGCCTGCATCCGCCTGGCAGGCCCCCCCCGGAACTTCGTCTGGTGTTTCCAGTCATTCACAGAATCTCGGCGGAAAACGCGAAAGAGACCTGCTGTCTCGTCCGGTTGGGGACATGCTCCAGGCGGATCGGATTGACGCTGACTTTGCTGTTCGTCCAGCGGGTGGTGAGGGTCGCTTGTCCTCATCTGATATCTTTCTGCTGAAGATTGTGGGGGCCCTTTTGATGGTCTCGCTGGTTTCGTTGATTGGCTTGAAGCTGTTGTTCTCCCACGGCCGCAAGGCTCGATCTCCCATCGTGGGGCCGTCGCCCACGGGTTCGGGCCCTCCCGACCCCGATGGACTGCGCTGGCTTTCGGGAACGGTTCGGTCGGTGACCAGTCGCGGAAGCTCGTCCCGGCGGAATGGCCAATCGGGTTCCGATTCGTCCGATGAAATCGCAAAACCCAGTGGCGGAACTTCGACGTCCCGCACCAAAGAAGGTTAGAAACGTACGCGGTTCCGTTCGCCGGGCGATGGGCGAGCCGTTGCCAGCCGACCGCCAGTCTCGGCTCGTTCCTCTCGACCGGCCGACGGCCATCTCCTTCCATCGCGCTGTTGTGCAGGATCCCGTCATTCCGATACCATTCATCGGAGTTGGTTGATCCTTTGGCTTTGCGCGAGGTCCCCGGCATGTCCGCCCCCAGACCCCCTTCGATGGCGAACGATCCGTCGTCTCTCGCGGCGAGGATCGATTCTCAGGCTCCGTCAATGGCGATTTCACGGCGGGGTTGGCTCCAGGGAACCGCGGGGACCTTGGCGGCCGGTCTGGCCACTCAAGTCGGGGCTGATTGGTCGAACCGCCCGGGCAAGGCCCGCTCGGTCATCATGATCTTCAATTGCGGGGCCCCCAGTCATCTCGACCTGGTCGATCCCAAACCGCTCGCCAGCGACACCGTCCGCGGCCCCTTCGCACCCATCGAGACAGCGGTCCCCGGGCTCTGGTTCACCGAGCTCATTCCCGAAGTTGCCCAGATCGCCAAGGAACTGGCGGTGGTCCGCACTGTCCACCACACCCACGGGGGGCACAACTCGGGAATGCACTGGTCGATCGTCGGCCGTCCCTACAAAGTCGACAGCACCCTGATCAATCCCGCCCCCTCCGATCATCCCAGCCTCGGAACGCTGGTGGGCTGGCTGGCACAGCGCGATGGCTATTCGGGGCACGTGCCCCCCTACGTCATCACCCCCTATCCGCATTGCGACAGCACGGTGTACCTCACCCCGGGGCAATACGGCGGTTGCCTGGGGGTGCGATACGATCCGTTCGTGCTCGATGCCGACCCCAACGCCAAAGACTTCCGCGTTCGCAATCTGGGGCTGGCCGAGGGGCTGACCCCCCAGCGATTCCAGGACCGCCAGTCGTTGCAGGCGGGGCTGTCGTCCCATGGACACCCCATCGTCTCGGGGTTGGCTGCTTCGCACGATGTGTTTCATTCCCGGGCTGCCTCGATGATTCTCTCGGGCGACGCCGCGAAGGCATTCGATCTCACGCAGGAACCCGATTCCGTCCGCGAGCGGTATGGCCGCCACTCGTGGGGGCAGTCGCACCTGCTGGCCCGCCGGTTGGTCGAGGCGGGGGTTCCCTTCGTCTCGACGGTCAATGGCCGCAGCATCATCTGGGACACCCATGAAGACAACTTCAACCGCCTGCAGAAGAATCTCGTTCCCCCCATGCAGCGCGCCTGGGTCGCGCTCATCCAGGATCTGAAGGAACGGGGTCTGCTCGACAGTACGCTGGTGCTCTGGATCGGTGATTTTGGCCGGACTCCCATGATCAATCCCAAGGCGGGGCGCGATCATTGGCCCCAGTGTTACACTGTGGTCATGGCAGGAGGAGGCCTTCGCGGCGGCCAGGTCATCGGGGCCTCCGACAGCATCGGTGCCGTCCCCAAAGACCGTCCCGTCACCCCCGCCGACATCCACGCCACGATTTTCTCAGCCCTCGGCTACAGCTCTCGCGAAATCACCTATCAGATGGTCGACGGCCGCCCCATGCCCCTCAGTGATGGGCAGCCCATCCGCGAACTGCTGTAGCACGGTTCCCCGACTGGGTCCGCGGATCCCACACCGCGCGAAACGACCGGTCACCCATCGAGATACCACACCCGCACGGTCTGCAGGTGCCGCACCAGGGAGGGGTCCATGTTGAGTTCGCTTTGCAACTCGTCGACCAGCGCGGGGACCAACAGGGTTTCGACGTTGAGTGGCTGAATCGATTCGGTCTCGATCCAGGCGTTGATCCGAGCCATCAGCTCCGGCATGGGTTCGTACTTCGAAACCGCCCCGAAGAAATTCTTCTCCAGGGACTGCGGGCGAAAGTCGCGGTAGGTCAGCATCGGTTGGTCCCAGGTGAATTCGTCCAGGCCGCGCCTGTTCTACGCTCAAGCAGACGACCGATCCAGCCATTCGCCAACGGCCCGCATTCCTTGGCAGGCCTGCTCCGGAATTCTGAGGAATTCCCCGAGGCCCCGCGGCAAAGTTCCATTTCTGTTCAACCTTGGAACGCAGTTTCCTCAGCAAGTGGGCCAAGTTGGCAAACATCCCAGCCCCGCACCGTCGTCGAGCCTCTCCGCCACGTCACTCTCGGTACCAGACCCGCACGGTTTGCAGCCACTGCATTCCCTCCGCCGTCCCAAAGGTCGATCGTGTTTCCCGAGAGTTGGCTCCCGTCCACGGCAAGACCACCGTCTCGATGTTGACGACCGTCACCTTTTGCTCGTCAATCCAGGCGTTCGCCGCAGCAAGCACATCGTCCATGGAGTCTGATTTTTCGATCAGCCCAAGGAAGGAACTCGTTTTTTTGACACTCGGCTTGAAATCCCGGTAACGCAGCATGGAGTTGTTCCCCAGGAAATGTCTGAAATGATCGGCACCAGAAATTGGCCCGCCGCTCCCCTCAGGCAGCGGTCCCGGCCAGACTCCGGCCCCCAACCACCGGCAACGCTACACCGACAGCTTGTCCAAATCATCCATCAGGTCATCGAGGGCGTCGCGCGGGCCGGCGGGCTTCGCTTCTTGCCGCTTCGGAACCCCCACGCTCAACCCCACCGCCTCCCGGCCATCTTTCACCAATTCGGTATCCCGTTCCTGGGCGGCCATCTCCAGGGCCGACGGCGCGCCAAACAGTTTCGACAGGTCGATCTTGAAGTTGGCGTCGCGCTCGACCTCGGCCCCCGCGATTGCCGGGGTCTTGTGCTCGGGAAAGATGATGGCGTTCTCGGGACAGACGCGGCTGCAGGCGGGACACCCCTTCTTGCAGTTATCCTGCTGCTCGACCAGGATCCGGTCGAGCGTGTCGACCCCGTAGACCCCAAACAGACAAAAATCGATGCACTCCATGCAGTTGGTGCACCGGCTGTAATCGATGATGGGGTACCAGCGCCGCTTGGGAGGCTCTTCGGTCGCCGCTGCGGGTGATGGAAGAGCAGCCCCCGTGTCCGCGGCGGTCGCGGCCGGCGGTGCCGCACTGGTCGCCGGTGTCCCGTTCACCGGCAGAAATGGATTCAAATACCGCTGCAGTTGGGCCGGCTGGGGAGAACCGCCAATCCACTGCATCAGGTCGAGACCCACTGTCTGCACGCTCGCTTCGCGGGCGATCCGGCGGATCTCATCGAGGTAGACCCGCGGCTCGCTTTGATCGCGCAGGTCGAGGCAGTACAGCTTGCGCTTGGGCACATCCAGCGCGCCAATCGCATTGGGCCGGGTTTCTTCTTCGGCCGGTGTGCCGTCGTCATCCCCGGCGTCGGCGGGCTTCAGCAGGGAAATGCCCATCTGCCCTTTGACGCCGTTGCGGTCGAGAATCCAGCGGGCGGCCCGGGGGTAGAGCCACGAGAGAATGACCACGTCCCCCGGCACGCGCCGCAGATACAGCAGCCCGGTGTGATCGGCCGTCAGGTCGTTCAGATGGGGGACCAGCGAGACGTCGACGTCGCTTTCCACCAGCAGTGCGGCCGCCAGTTCCTCCTCGAGCTGCCGCTTGGCGGGGTTCCGCCCGGGGGCCTGCGAGATGACGACGGTGATTTTTTTCTGGCCTGCCATGGGGTGCCTACTCGTTCATCTGCCCTTTGATCATCCGCTGGGTCTGTTCCCAGCCCGCTTCCAGAACCGCCAGGTACTCGTGCGCGTCGAGCAGCGGGGCCTGGGTCTCCAGCTCGTACAGCCAGCCGGTGTTGTAGTTGTCGGTGTTGATGGCGGTGGGGTCCGAGGCGACCTTCTCGTTGAACCGCACCACCCTCCCTTCGCAGGGGGCGTACAGCGACGAAACCGCCTTCGAACTCTCGATCTCGCCCAGCTCCTGCTTGGCCCGCACCGGGGTGTCGGGATCGATGTTCCAGTTCAGGAAATAGACATCCTGCAACAGTCGCACCGAATACGCCGTGAAGCCCACCCGCCAGAGATCCCCCACCGGCTGCAGCCAGAGATGACTTGCAGAGTATCTCCGGTCCGCCGGAATCCGGGCGGCAAACTGCCCCATCATGAACACCAAAGACTCGCTCTCAGTCATGGAATCAGTAGACCCGGAAACAGAGGTTGATGCAAGCAGTCTGACAGATCGGAAGGTCCTTTCGAGCGGTGGGGGGGCGTCCATCGGTGGGGCGGGATCGGCCCACCCCCATCTGGCAGGGCCGCCGAGGCCGTCGTATACTCAGTCGTTGCCAGCTCTTCCGTTTCGGGAGCCACCCGTGTCGATGCAGCTCAAAAAACAGACGACGCCCCAATTCTCTGGTCCCCGGTCGACCCCGCTGCCGGGGCTGGGGCCTCTGGTCGATCCTGCTCTGCAACCGCTGATCGCCGAGGCCCGCCGCGTCGCTCAGTTGGCCTATTGCCCGCACAGCCACTTTCCCGTGGGGGCGGCGATTGAAGCCGAAGGGGGGGAAGTGTGCGTCGGCTGCAATGTCGAGAACGCCTCGTTCGGGCTGACCATCTGTGCCGAGCGGAACGCCGCCTTCCAAATGGTCTCGCACGGTCGCCGTCAGATTCGCACGGTGGTCATCTACACCCCCACAGCCGAACCAACGGCTCCTTGTGGCGCGTGTCGCCAGGTGCTCAATGAATTCGGTCCCCGGGCGCGGGTGGTGTCGGTCTGCGATGGACCGGGCTATCTCGACACCACGCTCGACAGGCTGTTGCCGCACGCCTTCGGTCCGGGCAACCTGTCGGGTCTGACGTGAAGGCTCTCTGGGATGCGTATTTTTCTGTCGCACCACAGCGACGACAAATCGCTGGTCCGCGAAGTGAAGCAGGCGCTCCCCGAGTTTCTGCAGACCTGGCTCGATGAAGACCGCATTCGCTGGTCCGACAACATCGGGGTGCGGCTGCTGGAGGCGATCAATGTCCATTGCGATTTCCTCATCCTGTTCCTGCGTGCCAAGACACTGAAGTCGAAGTGGGTACAGCGCGAGATGCGGGCCGCCCTGCGGCGCGAAAAGGAACTGGGCCGCACCTTCATCCTGCCGATCGTGCTCGATTCCCGCAGCACGCTGGCCGCACTTCCGTCGTTCCTCAAAGAGCGTCTCTACATCGAGGCCACCCAGGGGCCCAAGCAGGTCCCCCGGCTGGTGGAAGATCTGTTGTCGCGGCTGTTTCAACTGGTGATTGAAAACAACACCCTGGCCGGGGGGGGATCGCGACCCGACCGCCACGTCCCGCTGGAACGTCGCGTGCTGCTCGAAGCACTGGTGCAAGGTCCCTCCCGCGAAAACCTCTGGCTGCGCCCCATGTTGCGCGGCCCCCTGCCCGATGACGTCTTTGACCGGCTGCTCGCGCTGCTCAAGGAACTGGTGGAAGTGGTCAGCCAACGACTCGAACGGCTCGACCGCCGGAACGGGAAGTCTGCCAGTCCCCTCCCCCGGGTCCGCTCGAACATCTTTCTCGCCCGGGGGGATGCCATCACGAATGGCGAGGTGGGGACCCTCTCGATCCCCCAGCGCAGCTCCCACCCCACCCGCCTCGCCGTCCACATGGACAACGATGGCGAGCTGGCCATCTTCTTTCGCCCCTCGGAAGGAGCCACGGGCAAGGCGTACGCCCGCCAACAACCGGTGGGACGAATCGCCAACCCCTTTTGGAAACAGGCGGAACAGCGCGACCACGCGGCCATTCCCCGTTGGATCGACGTCGATCTGCAGTCCTCCCGCAAGTCCTCCCCCGCCGTCGGATTGCCCGCCCCCTCCCTCGCCGACACCGAACTCAACGAGTACGTCAACGTGCGCATCCATCCCCAACTGCGCTGGATCATCTCGGTCCCTCTCGAGGTCCGTGTGGGGGGCCGGGTGGAAGTGGTCGGTACCTTCAGTGTCGACGGGTTGAATGCGGATCTCACTTCCCGCCAGCTCTGTGCGATCTTTCGGCAAATCGAGGATTACGTCTCCCGTTTCGCCCGGCTGCTCAAAGATCTCCCGTACGAATACGTGGCTCTGCTGAAGGCCGAGGACCAGCCCGCCACCTGACCACCGCAACGCCTCTCCCGACCACTTGGGTACTCCCCCGCAATTGCAAACCCCATCCCCGCCACTAAACTGAAGTTTCCCCTGGTATCGGGCCGCCGCTGCCGCCTTGCACGCCGATCTCTCGCCCGGGGAAGCGCCCCGGCACCCCCGGTCCCGGCCCACCGTCCATCGACGCTGTTGGCGTCCTCTTTTGCCCACCCCCACATCATGCCCCGCTACGACGCGAAACGGATTGAACCCAAGTGGCAAGCCTACTGGGAACAGAACGAGACGTTTCGCACCCCCGACTTCCCCCAGGGGAAGAAACTGTACGTTCTCGACATGTTCCCCTATCCCTCCGGGGAAGGACTGCACGTCGGGCACCCCGAGGGTTACACCGCCACCGACATCACCTGCCGGTTCGCCCGCATGCGCGGGCAGACCGTGCTCCATCCCATGGGCTGGGATGCCTTCGGTCTTCCCGCCGAACAGCACGCCATCAAGACCGGCACCCACCCCCGCGAAACCACCTATCGCAACATCGCCACGTTCCGCCGGCAGCTCAAGATGCTTGGCTTCAGCTACGACTGGAGCCGCGAACTGGCAACGACCGATCCCGACTACTTCCGCTGGACGCAGTGGATCTTCCTCAAGCTGTTTGACACCTGGTACGACGCCGATTTCACCTGGACCGATCACCGGGGCCACGCCCGGATTGGCAAGGGACGCCCCATCGACGAACTCCCCATTCCGGCCGACGTCCAGTCGCAGGGAACCGCCGCCGTCCGCCGCTACCAAGACCAGCACCGTCTCGCCTATCAGCAAGAGGCTCCGGTCAACTGGTGCCCCGCCCTCGGCACCGTGCTGGCCAACGAAGAGGTGATCGACGGAAAGAGCGAACGGGGCAGCCACCCGGTCGTGCGCATTCCGCTGCGCCAATGGATGCTGCGGATCACCGCCTATGCCGAACGGTTGCTCTCGGACCTCGATCACGTCGCCTGGCCCGAGTCGATCAAGCTGCTGCAGCGCAACTGGATTGGCCGCAGTGAAGGGGCCGAGGTCGATTTCTACCTCGGCACCCCCGGCACGGCCGCCGATGCCGCGGGCTTCGCCGCGTGGCAGAAGTCGCGCGGCGCGTCGCGCTTCCCCACCCAGCCCGGTGAAGAGGTCGTGCGGGTCTACACCACCCGTCCCGACACGCTCTACGGGGCAACCTACATGGTGCTCGCTCCCGAGCATCCCTTCGTCGATCGCCTCACCACCGCAGCCCAGCGTGCTGCCGTGGAGGCATACCGGCAACAGGCCTCGATGAAGAGCGACCTCGACCGCACCGACCTCGCCAAGGACAAGACCGGCGTCTTCACCGGCAGCCACGCCCTCAACCCGGTCAACGGGCAGCCGGTGCCGATCTGGATCGCCGATTACGTTCTCGCCAGCTACGGCACCGGAGCGATCATGGCGGTCCCCGCGCACGACCTGCGAGACTGGGAATTCGCCGTGCGGTTCGACCTGCCCATCATCCCCGTCGTCGCCCCCCCCGAGGGTTACGAACACTCGCGCGAAGAACTGGCCCTCGAACGCACGGTCAATGGTGCGGTCCAACGCCCGTTCGCCGGCGAGGGAATCGCCATCCATTCCGACCGCTACAACGGCACCCCCACCACGCAGTTCAAGAAGCAGATCACCGTCGAACTCGCCGAACGTGGCCTCGGTCGCGGCGCGGTCAACTATCGCCTCCGCGACTGGCTCTTCAGCCGGCAGCACTTCTGGGGCGAACCGTTCCCCATCTGGCACGAACTCGATGCCGAGGGGAACCCCACCGGCCTCATGCGGACCGATGCCGAGAGTGAACTCCCCGTGCTGCTCCCCGAAATGCGGCACTTCAAGCCCCACGGACGGCCCGAGCCCCCGCTGGCCGAAGCCCCCGACGACTGGCGGTTCCAAACCGCGGCCGACGGCGTGCGCCTGGCCCGCGAGACCAACACCATGCCCCAGTGGGCCGGCTCGTGCTGGTACTACCTGCGGTTCATCGATCCCAAGAACAGCCAGGCGTTCATCGATCCCGCCAAAGAGGCGGCCTGGATGCCGGTCGACCTGTATATCGGCGGGGCCGAGCATGCCGTGCTGCACCTGCTCTACTCGCGCTTCTGGCACAAGGTGCTCTACGACCGGGGCTGCGTGCAGGGAGATGAACCGTTCCATCGGCTGGTCAACCAGGGAATGATTCTGGGGGAAGCCGAGCTCACCGGTTACCAGCGGGCCGACGGCTCGTGGATCTCGGCCCGCGACATTGCCCCCGGGCAGACCGACGAAGGGGTCGTCGACAAGGCGACTGGAAAGCCGGTAAAGCCCGTCTCCCTCGCCGCCAATCAGGTCACCAAGAAGGGGGGCGACTTCGTCCTCGCCGACCAGCCCGAGATCATCGTCGAGAGCCGGTCGTTCAAGATGTCGAAGTCGCGCGGCAACGTGGTCAATCCCGATACGGTCGTCGACCAGTACGGGGCCGACTCGCTGCGGCTGTATGAAATGTTCATGGGCCCGCTCGAGGCGACCAAGCCCTGGAGCACCACCGGTGTCGAAGGCGTCAGCCGGTTCCTCGCCCGCGTGTGGCGGGCCATTACCGACGAACAGGCCGACGAAATCGGTCTGCACCCCGCCGTGCAAAACGTCGAGCCCACTCCCGAACAGAATCGCCTGCTGCACAAGACCATTCAAGCGGTCACCCAAGACATCGAGAATCTGTCGTTCAACACCGCCATCAGCCGGTTGATGGAGTTCAACAACGCCCTCGCCTCCAGCGACGTGCGTCCGCGGAAGATCGTCGAGCCGTTCGTGCTGCTGCTGGCTCCGCTGGCCCCGCACCTGGCCGAGGAGCTCTGGCAGATCCTCGGGCATGCCAAGACGCTCGCCTATGAACCCTGGCCCACCTTTGACCCGCGCCTGCTGGTGCTGGCCGAGGT
>JBKCTR010000630.1:0-5310 GCA_046318755.1 Planctomycetaceae bacterium | reverse complement strand
GGTCCAGGGTTGGTTCTCTGCCCATTGGGGCGGGTGTCTTTCGACGAATGTCCAGCGGGCGGACACGGAGGTCCGCGCTCCCGCCACCCTGTTACTGGCTCCTTGCGGACGATGTGCTCGGAGGGACGCACAGCGGAACTGGGCCGGTCCGGGTGGGTTTTCTGCCCATTGGGGCGGGTGTTTTCGGACGAATGCCCAGCGGGCGGACACGGAGGTCCGCGCTCCCGCCACCCCGTCACTGGCTCCTTGCGGACGATGTGCTCGGAGGGACGCTCAGCGGAACGGGGCCCGTTGGGCCGTTCACCGTCGCCTCGCCTCAAGCCATCCGGTCCCGGCACGTCGTCCCCGAAGGGGTTTAAGAGGGTAGCCGGGGGTTCCGCAACGCGGTACCCCCGGAATGCGATCCCCACATCGGGCCAGAACCCCGAGAGGGGTTCCAGACGGCGGTGATCGGACGTGGCGGTGGAATACGAATCCAATCGACGAACGTGATCCGTGGGCCGGGTTGGGCGAAAATGCCAGGCGATGGTCCCTGATGAACGTCGTTTCCCGATCCTCTGGAACCCCGACCGGGGTTCGGCGTGTGTTGGGGGTCGGCTGTCCGGGGGTAGGGCTTCGCTCCAACCCCCGGCTACCCTCTTGTGCCCCTTCAGGGCCGTTGTTGATGAATCGGACGGGGTGCGTGTGGGGCGATGTCGATGGATGAATTCCGGCCGAGATCGGGTCGGAGATGTGGGCGTGGATTTCGGCCGTGCGTGCCTCCGGCCCAAAGGGCCAGCCATTCCCCCAGCCAGGGTCGTAGGCCCTGGTGGCGCGCCCCACCACCACATCGTCCGGCCCAACGGGCCAACCGTTCTTCGAACCGCGCGGTCCATCAGAGGAACTGTTGGCCCGTTGGGCCGGTACATGTCGTTGGGGGTCGTTCCCGGCCCGATGGGCCGGGCTGGGGGAACGGCTGGCCCTTTGGGCCGGTCTATGGTTGGTTCTCTGCCCATTTGGGCCAGGGTTTTCGGACGAATGCCCAACGGAGCGGACACAGAGGTCCGCCCCCCCGCCACCCTGTTACTGGCTCCAGGCGGACGGTGTGTTCGGAGGGACGACCAGCGGACAGGGGAAGTGCCGGTCGATGTTTGTTCTCTGCCCAGCGGGACGGGAGTCTTCAGTCGAATGCCCTGCGGAGCGGACACGGAGGTCCGCCCCCCCGCCGGGCTGGTTTTGTTCCGCGAGAGCGGCTCGTGGTTCGCACGGGGAGACCACGAGACGGCTTAGCGCGGGGGCGTGTTCTCTTCCAGCGGGACCTCGCAAAACGTCAACGCCGCCAGTCCATTCGTGCCGTAGAGCAGGTTGTCGGGGTTCCAATTCGCACTGTCGAGATAGGTCACCCACCGGGATTCGGTCGGTCCCTGCAACTGCAACCGCAGCGTCTTGCCAGCGGCCGAACCTCCGATCACCTGCCGAGCATCGCCGTCCAGGTGAAACTGCGAAATCAACTTCTCCGACCAGACTACCGGCATGTCGAATTCCAACACCACCTCGCTCCGCTCGGCATTGCCGAAACTGGCCCGCTGCAGGTTGGGGGGGTGACCGGCTGCTCGAACGGACGGTGATACAGATCGCGGGCCAACACCGGCTCGATCAGACGGGCGAACTCGGCATACCCCTCCGCCGGGAAATGGCACCCTCCCGGAGGCTTGATCCCCAAAGTCGACATCACGCTCAGACGCGAAAACCACCTTGGCAGATTCCGCTGCACCTCCCGCAGGCGATTGTCCGACCCCTTGATCCCCATCGCACACGATTTGGGCCAGATCTGAAACACGCAGTACCGCTGGATATTGGGGTAGTCTTCCTTCCAACTTGCAGCCAAGTCGATAAAGAACTGCCGATAGGTCTCGTAGCCATAGCCCCCCGTCGGTCCATCCGCCCCCTGGTCATTCTCTCCCTGATGCCACAGGATGGCACTGATTCCGTGGGTGAGTTTGGCCTGCTGCACCCGCCACAACAGCCGCCCATAAATCGTGCTGACGTCGGTCGGGTCGTTGGGATTGCGTTGATGCTGATCAATCCGGGTTCCTCCCACCGCCCCATTGATCAGGCAGATGGGGACCTGCTCGCGTTCGACCAAACGACGTCCCAGCTCCATGCCCCAATACCCAATCTCCGATTTTCCCCCCGGACTGCGCGCCACCGCATTCGCCCACAGCTTCAGCCGGGCGCCGTTGGGGTCCCCGGCCGTGGCCCCGTAGGTGCGAACCCACTCACTCGGCTGCAACGGGTCATTCGGCCCGAAATCGGTCGCGACCGCATTGGACTGACCAATGATCAAGAACGCATCGCCGCAGACGAGGTTTCCCGCCGTATGCAGCAGTGTCTCAGTGTTTCCACGGCGTTGCCCGAATTCGGTGCGGTACTTGATGAGACCGGGTTTGAGGGGGACCGTGATCGAATACCGCCCCTTGGCCGAGGGTTGGGCACTTTGAGTCGCCACCAGTTGGTCGTCGGCGAAAAGACGCACGAACAGGCTGTCCGCCGGTTCGGCCAGAGTTCCGGCATAAACCAACTTGCCCTGCCGCGCCCCCTCGCGGGGCAGCCCCTCGCGGGGGAAGAACTGGTTGTCTTCGGGCTGTTCCTGCTCGGCCAACGGACGGGGAATCCAGGGATCGTCCTCCTGAGGTTCCTGGACCATGATGGAAATCGTCTCCCGGGAGGGGGCTCCGCCGTTGTCGATCAGGGCAGTGACATTCAGAACGCCGCTTCCCTGCGCCCGCTTTAGCAGCAGTTGTCCCAGGTGCTCTTCCCGACTGACGGCCACGCCGTCGAGACTCCATTTCACGCGCAGCTCATCCGCCCGCTGCGCTCGCAACTCCGCCAGGTTCTCGATCTCGGCCACCACTTCGACGGGAGTCCGGCCATCCCATTCAGCAGGGGAATGCAGCCGGAATCGGGGCTCGGGAATGGTGTCGTGGATCGTGATGGGAATCTCGCGGGACTTCACTCCATCGGCACAGATCGCCTTGAGGGTCAATGTCGCCGACTCGTTCTCGCGGACCCGCCCCGCAGGAAGTTCCAGCGAGAACCGGTCGGTCGCCACCACGGTCTCCTGCCCACCCCGCTTCAGGATCCAGACCAGTTTCTGGGCCCCACCCGCGGTGGCCTGAATGGTCTGGGTCTCTCCTTCGTTGATGTTCAGGGCCGATTTCGAGACGGCGAAGTCATCCCCCGGCTGCACCAAGGGTCCCACGAGGGTCTGATTGGGTTTCTGGTTCTCATACTGCAGGCGAATCCAGTCGGCCGAGCGGACGACGCGCGAGACACGCACTTCATCGAGATCTCCCTGGTAGTCGTAATGGTGATACCAGCCCCCCAGAAAGAGACGGGCGGGACTTTTGATCGCGAGGGGAGCGGCGTTGGTCTTGTGCGTCCCGTCGAGCCGGCCGTTCACATAAATCCGCGATTCCCCCTGTTCGTAGGTATGCACCACGTGGACCCACTGCCCCAGGTCCAGCGAGCTCTCGCTCCGCACATCCGCTCCCGAGAAGTAGCAATCCATCCGCACATGGGGGGGGCTCATGACTTGCATGACCACTTTCCCCTGGCCCTGTTCATTGCCCCAGCCGAGGATCCGTCCGTGGGGGGCTTCCGAGCGAAACCAGGCTTCCGAGGTGTGTGGTTGGGATCCGGTGGGGTAGGTCGTAATGTCCTCCCCTCCGAAGACCCCCTGGTGATTCCCGAAATGACGGGCCGGCCCGATCATCCCAACGGCGGCTGTCGTTCCCGTATCCTTGCAGATCAGTGTGCCGACCGTATCCTGCGCCGGACCATGCATGTGCCAGACACTGAGGTAGCCATTCGAAGCGGCGAAGACCGCACGTCCCTCGGAAGCACTCGTCGCCTCGGGATTTCCCCAGTGGAGACGGAGTTCCTGGCGGGAATTGCCGGTGATCACCGGCACGCGCACCCAGACAGTCGCCACGCCCGCTTCCGGATTCCACTCTTCCACCTCGAAGGCCAGAGGCTCCCCCTGGGCAGACGTGATCCTCAGATCGTCCCCCCGGGGATGCGCCTGGCGAAAATCGAACCAATCCCGATGCAGCCGGACAAGAACCGGGAATTGCTCGACCTGGGTCCCCGCGGGCAGGTCGGCTCCCTCGGGTGTCGTCAGCAGCCAGAGGGAGCCCGCATGTTTCCAGGCCTGGAGTTCTCCACGGGGCTGGCCGGGGTTCGGATCCGCCTGTGCCGGGGCTGGCCCAGTCAGGCAGACTGCCAGCATCGCCAGCCCCACGAGCGAACTGATGCGGCTGGCGAACTGCCGGGCACAGTGTCGTGGTCGGGCAAGCCTCGAGTGGCACAAACGGGAGTTGTTCATCAGAAAGACCACGGAAAAGAGAGCTGTCAACGGGCGACCGAGGGGACGGCTGCTGACCAGATCCCCCCCACCTTCCGACGAAATCGGCGCGAAGCCCCCCGCTTCCCGCCGCGGGATGGTAGCTGTGTGCGCGGCACCAAGTCCAATCGCTGGCAATTCTCAACCGCGCGTGGCACCCCGCATCGTCCGGAAAACTGGGGGAGGGCAGTTGGCTGAGGACCCGCGACTCAATCACTTGATCGGAGAACGCGGTGATGATCGGCCACTACACAGCGACTGACCCGAAATCAAGCGATTGCAGACTGCCCGAACCGCGAGTGGATTCCTGTTGTGTCGCTGCCCATGGGGATCAGGAGTTGCCTCTTCCTCCAATACGGAGTGATCGCCGACTCAAAAGTGCACCGGCCTGAGCCGACACCGTTCCCTGAAGGTGACCCCCTGGATAGACCAGAGTTCGCTGCGTCGCGACGACCCCGGGGTGAGGGACATCCCTTGAATTCCTGAACTCTGAATGCGTTTGCTTCACGCAGTGATGGAGGAAAACGGCCTGTGTGACTTCTTCCGCAACGGATTCGACGGGTCGAATTCAATCCGCAGTTCATCCCGACGGCACACTACAAGCCATCCCCTTCAGGGATGAATCGAACTCTCGGCCCCCAACCCAGGGTAGCCGCTGCGCGGCGAACCCTGGGCTATGAAAGAATGTCCCTTCAGGACATGGCGAGGATCGAAGTTGTGTTCGGGAGGATGGCGGACGTCCGTTGTCGTGGCCGGGAATCTAGGGAGCCGCGATTTCTATCCCTCGATCGATCGCAGGCGTGGTGCCATGAGCGATCGCTCTGAATTTCTTCACAACCATGGGCATGATCCAGGCGAACGCGTTCAGCCGACGTGGTGGCCATGGTGATCGGGCTGAGACGAAAGGAAAAACAACCATCGGCCTT
>JBKCTR010000629.1:0-3871 GCA_046318755.1 Planctomycetaceae bacterium | reverse complement strand
GTCGCGGCTCCTCTCGGACAGCGGCGGCTGAGACCAGACTCTCCGCGCGGGGCAGCGGGCTCAGTTCGATCTCTGGGTGGCCAGTATTCGGGCCCGCCCCGCCAGATCTTTCAGAATCCTCCCCCCCGTCCAGGCCGAATTCCCCTCGGCCAGAGCCAACACCGCGGCGGCCTGTTCAGGCGAAAACTCGCATAGCAGCGTCCCGCCGGGATTGAGCCAGGCGGGGGCTTCCGCCAGCAGCCGCCGGATGATCGCGAGACCATCGGGACCCCCGTCGAGCGCCAGGGTGGGTTCGTGGAGCCGGACATCGGCGGCGAGAGTCGCCAGTTCCGCCTGCGGGATATACGGCGGGTTGCTGACAACCCAATCGAACGTGCGCCCCGGGTTCAACCCCGCGAACAGATCGCCCAGGACGAATTCCACGCGAGATTCGACCTTGTGCCGGCGGGCATTGCGGCGGGCCACTTCGAGAGCGGCGGGGGAAATGTCGACTGCGGTCACCTGAGCGGCTGGCACGTTCACCGCCGCCGTGATCGCGATGCACCCCGAACCGGTTCCGAGGTCGAGAATGCCTGGGGTGGTCTGCTTGCGGGCGAGGCTGATCAGCTCCACCAGCAGGGTTTCGGTATCGGGGCGGGGAATGAGCGTGTCGTGCGTCACTTCGAAGTCGAGACTGAAGAATTCCCGGTGGCCAATGAGATAGGCCACCGGTTCCGCCGCCGCCCGCCGCTTCACCAGGTCGCGCATCACGCCGCGCTGCGCGTCGGTGACCACCTCCTGGAACTGCACGTAAAGCTGGATCCGCGGACAGCCGCGGGAATGAGCCAGCAGCAACTCGGCGTCGAGCCGGGGGGTCTCGCAACCCGCCTTCTTCAAGTGCTGGGTCGTCCAATCCAGAATGCGCGAGACCGTCCAAGGGGCGTCGCCGGCGGGGCTGGATGCAGGGGTCGACACAGGGGCCTCGTTGGGGGGCACGCCGGGGAACCGGCAATCACTCGGACTGGGGCTGTAGCCCCAGCCGCTCTTCCCGATCAAATTTCAACAGGGCGTCGACCATCTCGTCGAGCTGCCCCAGCATCACCTGGTCGAGCTTGTAGATGGTCAGCCCGATCCGGTGGTCGGTCAGCCGGTTCTGGGGAAAATTGTAAGTGCGAATCCGCTCGCTGCGGTCCCCCGAGCCAACCTGCAGCTTCCGCTGGCTGGCCCGTTCGGCATGCGCCTGTTCCTGCTTCAGCTCGAGCAGCCGGCTACGCAGAATCCGCAGCGCCTTCGCCTTGTTCTTGTGCTGGCTCTTCTCGTCCTGGCACTTCACCACCACCCCGGTGGGAATGTGGGTGATGCGCACCGCACTCTCGATCTTGTTGACCTTCTGGCCTCCCGGGCCTCCCGCCCGCATCGTGTCGAGACGCAGATCTTCGTCGCGAATCTCGATTTCGACCTCGGTCGCTTCGGGCAACACCGCCACGGTGGCCAGGCTGGTGTGCACCCGCCCCTGGGTCTCGGTCTCGGGAACCCGCTGCACGCGGTGCCCCCCACTCTCGAACTGGAGATGCCGGTAAGCCCCCTCGCCCGACACTGTGAAGACCACCTCGCGCACCCCCCCCATGTCGGATGGCGAGAACTCCATCACCTCGCACTTCCAGTCGTGCGCCGCGGCATATTTCTGATACATGTCGTACAGGTCTCGGGCGAAGAGGGCCGCCTCTTCTCCCCCCGTCCCGGCCCGAATCTCCATGATCAAACTGCCCCGTGTGGCGGCGTCTCCCGCCAGCACGAGGTCTTCGAGTTCCGTGCGCAGGGAGAGATGCTGTTCCGCCAGGCCGGCAATCTCCTCCCGGGCATATTCCTGCAGCTCGGGGTCGGTTTCCGACTCGGCCAGGCCCCGGGCCGTTTCGAGCTCGGTTTCCAGGCGGTTGAATTCCCGCACCCGGTGGGCCACTTTCGCCAGGCCCCCGTATTCACGCTGAATCTGCTGCAATTGGGTCGAATCGGCCAACACCGCCGCGTCCTGCAGCAGGCGCTCCAGTTCCTCAAAGCGGGTCAGTTTCGCTTGCAGCGTGGGAAACACGAGAGGCGGTCCACAAAAACAGCAACCCCGGCCATGAAGACCGGGGAGCGAACGCGAAAGGGTGGGGAACGTACGACCGGCGGATCTTGCGGTGGTCTGACGGCTGCCCCGGCCCAGAACGGCAGGACACCTCGTTTCACAACCACTTCGAGCGACTTACATCCCCTCCCGCCGTTCGCCCAAGAGCACCATCTCCCAGGCGACCATCTGTCGAGAAGCGGATGTCAGTCCGACCATCCGGCTGGCTACTTGGCTTCCCCTTGCTTTTGACCCCAGCCGTACTTCCGCTGGAACTTTTCGACCCGACCGGCGGTGTCAACGAACTTCACCTTCCCAGTGAAAAACGGGTGACAGGCCGAGCAGATTTCAACGTGGATCTTCGGACGGGTGCTGCGAGTCTTGAAGCTGTTGCCGCAACCACACACCACGGTGGTTTCCACGTAATTGGGATGAATGTCTTCCTGCATGTTCAGCACCACGGCTCCCGGAGGAGTCTCAAAAAGAACTACAAAAGCCGACCGTTGGTCCGCAGAGACCACGCTGCCGGGACGTAATCTTGTCAATCGTTCGGTTGGTGATCGTGCCAGAACAGCCCAAACCTTCCCCGTACGGCGCCAGCATCGCGGATCCGGAGGGACCCACAACCACGGATCCAGTGGGATCCACAACCATCGTCTCTCCCCGAGCCACTCCCGACTGGTCCCGTCGCGAGAAACTCACCGGAAGGAATTCCGACGGCGACTCACGGATCTGAAACCATGCGTGACCGAGACCTACGCCGGAGATCTCAGGACTGGGATCGCAAACAGCGTCCTCGAGTTCCACAGAGTGCAGACGGAGGACATGGCAATTCCCCCAACGGAGAGATTCCATGGAGAGTTCCAGAGTTTATGCCAACTGAAAATCGAACACAAGTTCGGCCCGGAAATCGTGGGTGCGCAAGGAAGGTCGCCGCCCCGAGATCGGAACCAGCGTCGCCACCTCCCGACAACCGCATTTCCGGTAGCCAACTGGGGCCGGCGAACTGGGGCCAACCACCGACGGGGATCCGCCTCGGTAGGTGGACGCGTGTGCTATTTTGGGGAAATCAAGGGGCCTGAGCAAAAAAAATGGACAATTTGCAATTTTTTCAAGATCCAACACCTCGCCGCTGCGTATAAAGGGGTGAGGGTTGCGACACCTGCACCGATTTTGCCACGTCTGACGCAGTTTCCGGAGGAAACCTGGTTGAGACTGTGGCGTGGGTGGGGGAGCGACGGCCCTGTTGGGTTGGGAAGGGGGCTCTTGCGAGACAGCTTTTCCAATCCAGCACACCTTGGCGGGCGTCCCCACATTTGGGATTTCTGAAGTCTCAACGGCGTCTCTGTCGCTTGAGGTGTGCTGCTCTGAGTGAAGTCGCGTGCGTGATGTTGTAAGTTCCTGGATTTCCAGGCGTTGGCGGCACTTTTGACCCCGTATTCCGGGAGTCGGGTTCCTTGGTGTGGTGTGCCGCTGCCGTCGGTTGGAATGTCGAGGGGAATGTTGAGGTTCCCAAAGTCGAGTCGAAAACTTCAAGGAGGAGCGAAAATGCTTGTTTTGAGCCGCAAGGAAGGGGAGAAAATCCTCATCGGATCGGCCCACGATGGGACGGAGATCGAAATCTCCGTGGTTGAAATTCGTGGCGGCCGGGTCCGGCTGGGGATTTCCGCGCCCCGGGATGTCTCGATTCGGCGTCAGGAATTGGATTTTCAGGGGGCTGCGACGGGAGTGGCCAATGCCGCGTTCTCGACTCCCGCTCCCCAGATTGCCGAGCTGGCCCACGCC
>JBKCTR010000628.1:0-12609 GCA_046318755.1 Planctomycetaceae bacterium | reverse complement strand
GATTGGTGCTGAGCGATTTCCAGAGTCCGGCGGGCATCAGCGAGGTGGCCGAGCGTTGTTCGTCTTCGATGCTGTCGCTGGCAAAACGGAGCAGATTGCCCTCGGCATCGTAGAGTTGCAATTCGTCGGTTGTGCGTTGCCGCACTACCCCCGAATGCGTCTTGCCATCGCGGGTGCGGATCACCAGTGTGCCGTAATCGGGATGCAGGTTCGCGCTCGGTTCGCGAATCGACTGCACCAATTGAGCCCGCGAGAGCTTGTCCCCCACCACAGACAGATCGGGACCGGCGAGACGGGGTGCGTTGCCAAAGGCGTGGCATCGACGGCATCCCGCCTCCTTCGTTTCCCAGACCTGCCGTCCCCGGACGGGATCGCCTCCCGACAGCCCTGCCGTCCGATAGCGGGCCAAGTCCGCCTGGTCGTCCGCGGCAACCAGGGGGGGCCAGATCAGGATCAGCAAGCAGACCCAAACGGAGAAATCGAACCTGGTGCGGTGGAGCATGGAAACGTGTTCCAAGGCGGGAAAATCGAGGGATTTAAACAAGTCTAACGGCACACCGTCGCAGGGTCGACTCGAAGTCCCCATCGGGGGCACGCGACGAGGAGGCACTGAGAGCCCCGACAGAAAATCTCAGCGACGCCCAAGGACCTGCCGGGCCTCGAGCAGACGCTCACGCAGACGCGGGTAAGCCACTTTCTGCACGGAAATGTCTTCTCGCAGAGCCAGATCGGCCGCCAGTGCCGCGGATTCGCCCAACACCATGAAGACCGGTTCCATACGAATCGAACCATAGGCGATATGAGACGCCGCGAGACAGACTGGAACGAACAGGTTCACACACTCCGTTTCCCGGGGAACGATCGAACGATAGGAGATGGGATAAGGGTCGAACCCACCCACTTGGACATCTCCTTCATTGAAAACCCGTCCCCCCTGGGCATAACGCTGCACGTTGTGAGAGTCCATGGTGTAGGCCGCCATGCCAACACTGTCGGTGACAGACTCGCGTCCCTGGCAATGATGCTGGGTCATGACAACGTCCGCAATCATGCGGCGGGCCTCACGCACGTAGATCTGGTGGGGCCAACCGCCGTTGTCGGTGAACTCATCGCGGCACAACCCCCAAGCCGAGACTTCAGCGCGGATCTTGTCGGGAATCTGTGGGTCATTGGCCAGGAAGTACATCAAGCCCTGCTGGTACTCGGCATGGGCGGCGACAATCTGCTCGCGGCGGATGTGGTTGGCCTCGGGATAGTCGTAGCTTTCTCCAATGAAATCGGTGGAAAACGCCCCGCAATTGTTGCAGTCGGACTTGCGGTTGGGCATGGGAATGTTGGAGCAGAACGCATCCCAGACACCGGCGTCGATGTAGCGCCGCAGCAGTTCATAGTTTTCCGGGCGGTAGTTGTTTGGTTTGGGAAAGGGGATGCGATTTTCAGGAGAGTCGGTCAGGCACATCCGAAAATTGTAAGCCTGAACCCGCCGGTCTCCGGCCCCCTCGCGCCCGGGTGTCCCGGCGTGGATTCCAAACAGCAGCCCACTGGTGGGGTTGCCCGGTATCCGAAAGGGATCGATCGGCACCCGAAACTGATGCTTGGTGGCGTTGTCCGTCTGCACGCCATTGAGCGACTCGCCATACGTCGCATTGGCCTCGCGCCCCACATGGTAAGCGACTCCCGCCTTGGCCATCAGGTCGCCATCGTACGAGGCGTCGATGAAGACTCGTCCGGAGATTTTCTGGCCCGACTCGAGCCAGAGCGATTCGAGACGGCTGTTGCTTTTGATGACTCCCCGGACGAGATCCAGCCGCTCCTTGAGCAGAACCTGAACTCCCGAGTCTCGACAGAACTCTTGGAAGAGCTGCTCGGCCACATGGGGCTCGAAGGTCCACATCTCAACCTCCCCCCCCTGCTGTCGGCCGCTCTTGTAATCGCGACGCGTCTGGAACTTCCAGGCGGAGTCCTGCGCGTAGTGGCGTCCCAGCGCGCGATAGAAATCGCGGGCGAACCCCCCGATCACGGCTTTGTTGCCAATGTCGGTGGCTCCCAGTCCTCCGGAGGTCATGCCACCGAGGTGTGCGGAGGATTCGATCAACACCACCGTGCGACCAGCGCGGGCCGCGGTGACGGCAGCAGAGACCCCTCCGGCAGTCCCGCCATAGACGACGACATCAAACGAAGCGTCAGCGGCAGAGGCTGGGGCCCTGAGACCGTTGGCAAGCAGCAGCAGCAGAGGCAAGCCACCCCGCAGTGTCAGCATGGCAAAATTGGAAATCCGCATGGTGTTCTCCCGGAAGGTGCTGGCGTGCCCTGGTTTGTTCGCCGGCAAAGCGACCACCGGGGATGGTGCTGCCGGCGATCATGCCGCCCAGATCGCCAACGAGCGTTGCGCTTGGGAAGACGTCCCCCGACCTCGCCTGTTCATAGCATGCGGAAGTCCGAAAATCGATTTGGAGACGCGTTTGTCCGGAGGGACAACAGGTGACTCCCGGCTCCGGCGCACCGATTCGATGGCGAAGAAAACCGGTGATTGCGGGATGTGTGCCCGAGACTGGCCATGACGGACCGGCCGGACACGCCCGTAGAGAACTGCCTGTCGGATGGCTGCGCGGCAACAAGGCTGGTGGGGCGAACGGCAGGGCGAGTCTGTGCTTCCGGTGAGTCACTCAAAAGCAGCAGGCCGTCTCGAAAGAGTTTCGAGACGGCCTGCGAACCGACAAGCTGTGGCTCCAATCGGCAGCGGGGTCCTGAAAAAGGAACCCGACACCGGAGGTGCGACAAGGACCTAACCGACGGAGGCCAAATCGAGCCGTCCACCCGTCTGGGCCATCACCTGAGAGGCCACCTGGTTGACGCTGAATCCACCAGGAAGCCGCACGAGCGGCTTGTGGTGCTTCTCGCAGATTGTCTTGACGTCGCCGTAGGAGTGGCTGGACCAGCGAATGGCCAACAAGACGAGGGCCACATCCGGTTGGGCGACGGCGGCTTCGAGTGATCCCAAACCGTCCTGGTCCTGGGTGGAGACCCAGTGAACGCTCTTCAGACCGAGCGACTCGGCGAGAGTCTGTTCCGCCGATTCGCGACGGTCGCCGCCAACCAGCACCACGGAACGCCCCTTGAGCAACCGGGCGGTATCCAGCACATCCGGATGAGGACGGTCTTCACTGGGTTCCTCACCCCCCTCCGGCGAGGCATCGAGGAAGCGTTCAATATCTTTGACCACCGCCTGCATCGAGCGGGGGAGTTCTTCGGTGTCCGGAAGCTGATCCATCACCGGCGACAGAGCCTCGCGGAAGTCGCGATGGGCCGAGGGAACCCCCCCGGTATACAACTCGTCCACCATGGCATAGATGACGGGCCAATAGTCTTCCGCATGGTCGGGTTGTTCTTTCAGAATCTGGCATTTGTGGGCCAGCTTGCTGAAGACCTTCTTCTGCTGCTTGATCCGCTTGCGGGCTTCGACAACCGAACCCGCGGCCGCCTTGATGCGGGCCTGCAAGTCGGCAGCCAGGTTGGGATCTCCCGGATCATCCAGCCTCATGAACCGGCGGATGAAAATCTGCTGTTCGTTGGCGGTGTGCTTGAGCCACTGGAACACATCCCGCTGATCGGTGTCGGCGTAGTTGTCGAACTTCACCACCGAAATCCGCAGCATGGACTGCGCTTCGGCCAGCAAGTTCAGGGCGTTTTCAAACTCGACGGCGTCACGGTCTTTGTCGTCCTCCATCGACCGCACGAGCGCCACCGCTTCAGCCAGGGTTTCGAAGCAGGCCGCGACCTCGTCGTAGCGGCTCGCGTCGTTGCTGGATGGCCCGTTGGGATGGTTCAGCCACAGGAAGCAGTTGGGAAGCAGCTTGGCGCGGGCAATGAGGTCGCGGTCCAGTGGTTCCACATCGGTGGTGAAATCGGCACGATTGGCCAAGAGACGGCGACGGGCCACCGCCCATCGAGCCCCTTCCGCCTTGAGGCGGCACCGCTGCTCGATCAGGGCGAAATCAACCGGGACGAATTTCTCGCCACCGACAGCCCGACCGGCATCGATCAGGCCCGTCCGCGGACGTGGGCTGGCGTCGCTACCCCGGTAGACATCTCCTTCTCCAACCGGTGCCGCAGGCCGGGCCGGAATGCCCTCATCAAACCCGCCCCCTTCGGAGGTGCCAATGGCCCGCGCGACGCGCATGCGGCGCAAGGGGGGTGCCGACTCTCCACTCGGGGCATAGCTACCCGCCGATTCGCCGGTGGCATCCAACACCACCTGGGCCAACTGGCGCAAGACCAGCTTCGATTCCGGATCACTCGCCAGGCGGGAGATCATGCGGGACAAAGATTCAAAAAAAACCGAATCGCTGTGAGGCACGTTGTCGTCCTTGTAGAAAAAAACGAAGACCAAAACCCAGTTGCCAGGGAACAGGATGCGGCGACTGACGATTCCCGGGCGGAGACTCGTTGCATTCCGCGGAAGCCGGGCGTGTCACCAGTTGCCACCTGGCCTCAGCACTTCATCACTCATCCGCAATCACTCATCCGCGACACTCTTTCGCGAGCAGCATTCGCGAGTTCTCCAGCCGGAACTCGACCAAGTGGGGAATCCACTGTCGACCATCCTCTCCTCTGCGTTCGACACCGTACGCTGCTAAGTGCAGGCTAGCAGTGAAAGAGGAAAGAATCCAGCCCCAATCGGCCCCCCGTCTGGGGAGCGTTGGGGGCTTGGAGGAAATCACCGGGATCCTGTCCGAGTGGCGATCAGTTGGTCGAGTTCCGCCTTCAAACGCGGCAGAATCGCGTCGTACTGGAAGGCCCCCAGTTCCTCCGGACCACGCTTGAGATTCACGAAGTTCGGGGCACACCACAGACCCAGGTCCGCATCGTCGGTTTCGCCCGGACCATTCACACGGCAACCCATCACGGCAATGGTGATGGCATGATCCCGGGCGTACGTGGTCAGCTCCTTGACCTGTTGGGCCAGTTCGATGAAGGCCTCGTTTTCGACCCGAGAACAACTGGGGCAACTGATGATGTTCAGACTGTCTCGGTTGAACCGCACCACGCTGCGGGTCCGCCCGGCGGCAATGTCGGCCAGAATCTGCCGTCCCGCCTCGATTTCCTCCCGCTTCCGCGAATTGGGAACGGTCAAGGAAACCCGAATGGTATCCCCCAAGCCCTGACTGATCAGTTGCTCAAAGGCAATCCGGGTCTTGATGATCCCCTCGGGGGGGAGCCCCGCCTCGGTCACCCCCAGATGCAGAGGCACATCCGGGCGCTGAGCGGCGAAGCGTTTGTTGACCTCAATGACCTTTTCCGGATCTGAATCCTTGAGCGAGACGCAATAGCGGGTGAATCCGAGCGAATCGAGCAGACTGCAGTGCTCCCAGGCACTTTCCAGCATGGGAGACAGAGAGTCTTCCGGGGCGAACTTTTCCGCCTTGGCCGGGTCGACCGAACCACAGTTCACCCCCACCCGCAGGGCGAGGTCGTGCCGGGACGCAATCTCGGCGAGATACCGCACCTTGTCCTGCCACGGTTTTTCGCGTTCGTGATGGTACAGATGCCCCGGATTGTACCTCAGCTTGTTGACATAGGGGGCGACCAGTTCGGACATCCGGTAATTTTCCTGCAGATCAATCACCAGGTTCGCCTGGGTCCGCGACCGGATCTCCACGAGGGCCTCGGCATCGCGTTTGCTGTCGACGGCGATCCGGACCACGTCGGCACCGGCCTGATGCAAATCGTTGACCTGGGCCACCGTCGCGTCCACATCGGTTGTGTGTGTGGCGCACATGCTCTGGACCGCAATCGGATGACCGCCTCCAATGGTGATCGACCCGATCCGAACGGGGCGGGTGGGGTTGCGGGGAAGTTTCACGGGTAAACCTTCGAGGAACGGGACGTCTGCAGTTCGTCTCGCCACTTCGCAAAGAACGTGGCAGGCTCTCAACTCTAGTGGGGGGACCCTCGAACGGGAAGTTGAGGCGAAGTCACCCCCCCCTCTCCTGCTCAACCCCTTGTCAGTTGAGCGGGGATTTTCCAATAATTCCCCGTTTGGGGTCGTGTGGCGGTGGGTTGCCTCATCCGCAAGTCCGACTCAAAACCTGGGATTCTGCCGCCACGACCAGAACAGGAGCGTTCTTGAAAATCCCATCCCGCCCTTCGCCATGGACGCCACTGGCGCTGACAGCCCTGCTGGTCCTGGGTTTGCCCCCCGGGGTCTCCAGGGCCGATGACTGGCCGCAGATTCTCGGGCCGAACCGTGACGGCAGGGCCATCAACGAGCACCTGCTCGATCAGTTTGGATCCGAAGGTCCACGCCTGGTCTGGGAGTTGAAGGTGGGAGAGGGATTCGCCGGGGTTTCCATCCAGGGGGACCGCGGGATTCTGTTCCACCGGACGAACCAGCAGGAGGAAGTGCTGTGTTTCGATTCCCAGACCGGTGTCAAACGGTGGGCGACCCAATTCCCGGCCAGCTACGCGGGAGCGATTGCCCCCGACAATGGACCGCGCTGCGTCCCGCTGATCCACAAAGATCGGGTCATCGTCTTCGGAGCGGCGGGGAAACTGCACACCCTGTCTCTCGATGACGGGGCCAAACTGTGGTCCCGCGACCTGTACGGCGAGTTCAAGGGGAATGAAGGGTATTTTGGAGCGGGCAGTACCCCCATTGTGATGGAAGACCTGGTGCTGGTGAACGTGGGGGGAGCCGCCGGGGCGGGACTGGTCGGGCTGCGGTTGGAGAACGGCAAGACTGTCTGGAAGGGGACCGACGAAGGGGCCAGCTACTCGTCTCCAGTTGCCGTGAAACTGGGGGAGGACTTGGCGGCGATCTTCGTCACCCGGCTCAACTGTCTCGCCATCCGGCCCCGAGATGGCACGGTGCTCTGGCGATTTCCGTTCGGGGCCCGCGGTCCGACGGTCAATGCCGCTTCACCGGTGGTGTTCGAGAACCGCCTCTTCGTCAGTGCCAGTTACGGAATTGGGGCGGTGCTGGCCGACATCTCGCCCACTGGGGCGAAGACCGTCTGGGAAAACAACGACACCATGTCGAGTCAGTACACCACCACGGTGCTGCACGACGGACACTTCTATGGCGTTCATGGCCGCGCGGATGGCGGAGAATCCAGCCTGCGGTGCTTCGATCCCCTGACGGGCAAGATTCTCTGGTCGCGTGACGGGTTTGGCGTCGCCCATTCCATTCTGGCGGATGGCAAACTCGTGTTGATCCGGGACGATGGAACCTTGTTTCTGGTGCGGGCCGTTCCCACCGGCTACGAAGAACTGGGGAAGTCGCGGGTGCTGAAAGAAACCGTGCGGGCCCTGCCCGCGTTGAGTCGGGGCAAGCTCTACCTGCGCGATGCCCGTCGGCTGATTTGTCTGGATGTCTCCGCCCCATGACATCTCCCTCGCGATCAACGCGACTCCCCCCGCCCCTGCGTTTCGAGTTGGCCCTCGCGAATGAGCAGTCGGCCATCGCCCTGCATCCCAGGCGAATCCGCGAGGCGTTGCGGACCACGCTGGTCGATGAGCGGGTGGTGCGGTGTGAGCTGAGTGTGGCAGTGGTGACTGATCCCCAAATTCATGAGATCAACCGACAGTTCCTCGCTCATGACGAACCGACCGACGTCATCACCTTCGAGCTCGCCCCCCCCGAGCGCGTGACGGGAGTCCCCCTGCGGCCGAAGGGTTGCCCGATCCGACGCGGCGCCGCTCTGCGAATCGAGGGGGAGATTGTGGTCAGTGCCGAGACGGCTCGCCGCAGGGCTCCGGAATTCGGCTGGACGCCTCACGACGAATTGACGCTCTACCTGGTGCATGGAGTGCTGCACCTGTGCGGGTATGACGACATGTCTCCCGGCGAGGTGCGGTTGATGCGGCAACGGGAGACGGAAGTTCTCGAACAGCTCGGTTTGCGGCCCCGCGCGACCACCTCCCGATGACCGTCAGCTTCGACCCCGTCTGGGGATGGTCCTGGACAGTGCTGGCCGCTCTGGCCTCTCTGGCGGCAGTGCTGGCCACCTATCGCAGCCGCCTGGCGTCGACCCCTCAACCAGTCCGCTCCGTGTTGATCGGACTTCGGCTGGCGACCTGGAGTGTCGTCGTGTTTGCGTTGCTGCGCCCGGAAGTGTTGGTGATTCACACGGATCCCGGTTCGGCGCGATTGGTGGTTCTGACCGACAAAAGCCGCAGCATGACCGTGCGGGACACCCCCGGCGGAGGATCGCGCCGCGACTGGCAGTTGCAGACCGTGACGGCCATGACCCCGCAGTTGAAGCGGGCGGGGCGGGAAGCCGAGATCGAATACTTCGAGTTTGGCGAAGACCTGTCGGCGGTGGAGAGCCCGGCGGGGGAGGCGGACGGGACGCAAACGGCGCTGGGGCACGCCCTGGACGAACTTTCGCGCCAAACCGATTCGAAACGCCTGCTGCGAATTCTGTTGCTCTCGGATGGAGCCCAGCGGGCGCTGGCCCCCCGCGAGATCGATCCTCGCGCGGTGGCGGTTCGGCTGGCGGAACAGAACGTGCGCATCGACACCGTCTGTTTTGGATCGACGGGAGTGACCGAGAACAGCCTCGACGTGATTGTCGAAGACTTGCAGGTCAGCCCCACGGTGTTCGTAAAGAACACCGTGGTGGTCGCCGCGAAGGTGCGGGTGCTGGGTGGGGCCGGACGTGAGGTGCTGGTGCGGCTCAAACTGGAGAGTCCCCAATCGGCCGTCCAGGGGGGCGAGCAGATGCAGCCGGTGGGAGTTCCCCTCCGTCTGTCCCCCCAACAGAACGACCAGGTGTTCCCCGTCGAGTTGAACTTCGTGGCCGAGACTCCCGGGGAATTCCGGCTGATGGTGGAGGCACCGCCGCTGGAGGAGGAAACGCTCCGCTTCAACAACAGTGTCAGCACGTATGTCACCGTGCTGAAAGGAGGCCTGCGAGTCGCGTATTTCGACGTCGAGCGCGCCGAGCAGCGTCTCTTGCGGCGAATCGACGAGTCACCCCACATCCAGCTCGACTTCAAACCGATTCGGTTGCTGCCCGGCTTGCAGACCGCCCCGGTCGAAGCGGCCTGGTTTGAGCCTGGAAAGTATGATGTCTACATCATCGGAGGCGTTCCGGCCCGCGCCTTCGACCCGGCCGGGCTGAAACGACTGGCACAACTCATCCAGCAGGGGACGGGGCTGTTGATGACCGGAGGGACGTACTCCTTCGGTCCCGGTGGTTATGCCGCCACCCCACTGGCCGAGCTGTTGCCGATCGAAATGCTGGCGACGGAAACCCAGTTTGCCGAGACGATCGACGTGGGTCTGTATCATGCCCAGACTCTGGGCATGCGTCCCACAGACCGGGGCCTGATGCACTATGTGATGCGGCTGGATGAACCGTCGAAAAACCTGGAACGCTGGCAGGCCCTGCCAGACCTCAACGGAGCCAATCGGTTTGCCGCGTTGAAACCTGGGGCGCTGGTGCTGGCGCAGTCGGAAGACCAGGTGCCGCGGCTGGTGGCCCAAGACGTGGGGAAAGGACGCACCATGGCGTTCGCGGGATTCACCACGTTCTACTGGTATCAATCGGGGTTTGCCGAAGCCCATCAGCGCTTTTGGGAGCAGGTCATTTTGTGGCTGGCTCATAAAGAGAATCAGTCCGATCAGGCGGTCTGGTTGAATCTGGAGGGCCGGAGATTCCGCAAGGGGCAACAGGTCAACATGACCATGGGGGCCCGTGACCCCGCCACCGGGCCGCTGCAGGATGTCGACTTCACGGTCGAGGTCACTGGCCCCGAGGGGAGGCGTTTCCCGCTGTCTCCCCAACGGGGGCCAGCCGAGACGCTGGCCCGCTTCAGCGAGACGGCCGAGCCGGGCGAATACCGGGTGGTGGTCGACGCCCGCCGCGGGGGAGCGATTCTGGGGCTGGGGGCAAGCAGCCGGTTCCTGGTGGAGGATCAGGATCTGGAACTGCACAATCCGGCGGCGGATGCGGCGCTGCTGGCCGAGTTGTCCCGGGTGACCGCGGGGGCGGCAGTCACTCCCGAAGAGCTGCCAGGTTACCTCGATCGGCTTCTGGACGACTCCCTGAACATCGATGTGACCCGGGAACGTCGCATCCCTCTGTGGGATAACGCCTGGCTGCTGGCGGTCTTTTCGACGCTGTTGGCAACCGAGTGGTGGTTGAGAAAAAAACGGGGCCTGGTCTGACGTTCCCGAATCGTCAGATCTTCCGCACTTGGCAGGGTTTGACCACACTGAACTTTCGCCACGAACTGAACAGCGTATAATGAATCAGTCGTCGCCGGGTCGAAAACCCTCGGTTTGCCGGGGGGTCTGATTTTCGCTTCCCGAGCATGAATTGCGGGTTGTTGTGGACCGCGGGTTGCGGCACACGGATTGTGACAGGGGATTTCGATGGCTGGAACAACAGAGTCGAAGGGTGCCGCGTCGCGACGCCAGGTGGCATCCCCCGTCCCCTACCTGGAATACGACGAGTTTGTCGAAGTCCAAATCGCCAAGACCCGAGACAGTCTGCGGTCCAACGAAGTCATCACTTCCCTGACCCAATTGGCGGTCCTCTGGATCGGCTATTTGTTGATGGTGGTGATTCTCGACCAATGGGTGGCAGATCGCGGACTCTCACCCCCGATCCGCATGATCCTACTGCTGGGGTTGATCGCGGTGTCGGGCTTCATCACAGTCCGCAACATCCTCTGGCCGCTGTTTCGGCGGATCAACCCGCTGTACGCGGCCCGTGTCATTGAGGAATCCGAGTCCCGGTTCCAGGGAAATCTGGTCAACTGGATCGATCTGAAGTCAGCGGGCCGCGCCAGCGAAACGTCCGCTGCGGTGAGGGCCATCGAGAAACGGGCTGCCGTCGGGCTCGACCGAATGGATGTCGACACGGCCGTCGATCGCCGTCCCCTGATGCGGGCTGCGTACGCCCTTCTGGGAGTGGTCGTGCTGTCGGCGATGTATGTGGCGTTTTCTCCCAAGGACCCTTTTTCGAGTGTCCACCGCGCCCTGCTGCCACTCTCCGCCACGGGAGTTTCAACCGAAACCACCATCACCGACATCACTCCTGGCAATCTGGAAGTGACCGCCCGCAGCCAGGTGACGGTGGAGGCCGATCTGCGCGGCAAGCCTGTGGAGAGCGCCCAAATTCTGCTGACGACGGCCGACCGCAAGTTTGTCGACCAACCGGTCGAAATGCGGCGCATCGAAAGCGGCCTGCCCCGCTTCCGGGGGGTGCTGAACGGAGAAAACGGCCGGGGTCTTCTGCAAGATGTCGATTACCGCATTGTCGCGAACGATGCGCAGTCCGAAACATTCCACATTCGGGTCATTCAGCCCCCCTCGGCCCAGATCGAGAAGCTGACTTACAACTACCCCGCCTACATGCAGTTGGAGCCTCGCGAGGTCCCCGGCCCCGCTGTCGAGGCCTGGGAGGGAACGAAAGTCACGTTCGAGGGGCGCACCAATCTTCCCGTGACGCAAGCCCGATTGATCCTGACCGACACGGAACAGGGGACTCGGGGAGAAGAGATCAGCCTGCGGATCGAAGAGGGACATCGGCTTTCTGGATCTTGGACGCTCGCCTTCCGCAGTGATGGAACCTATCCCCGGTTTTATCACGTGGCAGTCAAGACCGCCGATGGCTCGATCGATCCCAATCCTGTCCGAATTCCCATCGAGATTCGGGCTGACCAGCGCCCCGAGGTCGCCCTGTTGTTTCCGACTTCAGATCTCGAGAAGCCCGCCAATGCGATCATTCCCCTCGCCATTTCCGCGAGTGACCCCGATTTCCAGCTCCGCTCTCTCACCTTGAAGTCGGAACGGAATGGATCCCCCCTGCCCGACCTCCCCTTGTTCGAGACGGAGTTTCCCACACGCACCATCCAACGGACGTTTGAGTGGGATCTGGGCCCCCTGGGTCTGCAGCCTGGCGAACGGCTGCAGTATTGGATCGAGGCGCGGGACAACCGGCAGCCGGTCGCGAATCGCACCAATACCCCCCGACTCAGCGTACTGGTTCAGGAACCGCTGGGAACCGAACAACAGGTCCAACGGGATTTGGCCGACGCTCGCCAGCAATTGGCCGACGATCTGGCCGCCACTTCGCCGAATTCCAATCCGGATGGAGAAGACACTCCTCAAAGTGCCGAGCCCACCCAACAGGAATCGGCCGATCCGAACCAACAGCCCGACAACCAGGTGGCCAACCGTCCCGAACGCGGCGACGGAGACTCGACCGAGTCCGACACCAACCCCGATCGGTCGGAAACAAACGGTCCCGACGAGCAGACCGAGTTTCAGAATCAACTCGAGCGGCTGTTGAACCAGGAGGAACGAGAGCACAACCGGCCAGACCGCCCGCGACAAGACCAACCAACCGGCTCAGCGGAAGACGAGGGTCAACGCCGCCCCTCCGCGCGGGAATCGGAGGAGAACGGGGAGAGCTCGGCATCGGCGGGCAACTCGCCAGAAAACGGATCCAAATCGTCTGCGACGAATTCCGGGCCGAAGGACAAGCCAGGGACTCGCGGGCAATCAGGCCGTCCGTCGTCAACCAACAAGCCGGAAGAAGGCCGCGAGAACGATTCTGCGGACTCCTCCCCCCCGGCCGAGTCGACCCCCGCCAA
>JBKCTR010000627.1:0-3381 GCA_046318755.1 Planctomycetaceae bacterium | reverse complement strand
ATGCGTCGCCCGTCGAGATCGACCACCTCGAAGCGCAGTCCCTGCCAGGTCACCTGTTCTCCCAGTTGCGGCAGCCGCCCCAGCTCATCCAGCACCAATCCGGCGACGGAACTGACATTCCGGGGAAGACTGGCCCGCTGCGCCTTGGCTCCGATGCGCTCCAGCAAGTCCGCGAGACTGACTGTCCCGTCGACCAGCCAGCCCCCCTGTTCGTCGGAAACGATCATCTGCTCGACCCGCTCGTGATGCTCGGTCAGCAGTTCTCCGACCAGTTCCTCCAGCACATCCTCGAGGGTGACCATCCCGCGGGTGGCCCCAAACTCATCCACCACGATCGCCAACTGATTGCGCTCTTCCTGGAAGCGCACCAGCAACTGGTCGAGTCGCAGGGTGTCGGGCACGAACATCGGTTTGCGGATCAGTTTTCGCAGATCCAATTGCCAGCCCAGGTAGTGCTGCCGCAGCACATCCTTCAGGTGTACGAACCCGATGATGTGGTCGAGATCGTTCTCGTAGACCGGCAGCCGCGAAAATCCCGCCATCGAGATCGTCCCCAGCAGCTCCTGCGGCGGGGTCTCGACATCCAGCGCGTCGATGTCGATGCGCGGACGCATGATCTGCCGCACAATGCGGTCTCCCAACTGCAGGGCTTCGATCGCCAGTCGCTGTTCCACGGGGTCGACCAGACCTTCGGCGGTACCCAACTCGATCAGGTGCCGAATGTCCTGCAGTGACGTTCCCGGGCGGGCCAACCCGCCAAACCCGAGCAGGCCGGCGAGCGACTCCGTGATTTTTCCCAGCACCCAGACCACGGGGCGGGCCACGACTTCGACGGTCGCCACGAGCGGGGCCATCCAAATGGCGATCCGGGTGGGGTCATGGAGGGCGATGCGCTTGGGAAGCAGCTCGCCGACCAGAATCGAGCCGACCGTAATGGCCAGCACGACCAGGGCGAGGGCCAGTTGGCCGCTGATGCGGCTCAGCCAGCCCCATTCCAGCGTCAACAACAACTTCTCCAGTTCCCGAGCCAGCGCCGCCCCGCCATAGGCCGCCGCCAGGGTCCCCACCAGGGTAATCCCCACCTGGATGGTGGCCAGCAGATGGTTGGGGTTTTCGATCAGCCGCAGGGCGGTCGCCGCCCGCAGATCGTTCTGTTCGGCACGTTCCTTGAGCCGCCCGCGGTTGGCCGAGATGAGGGCCAGTTCCGCGGCGGCGAACAACCCATTCGCCACGAACAACGCGCCGATCACAAGGCACTCGAACAGAATGGCCGAGGTCATGCCGGGAGCCTCAGGGGGCGCCCAGCGGGCGGGACGGGAATGGCGGGGGAATCGACAAACTGCCGCTGCCAGAGTTCGAAGACCAGCAGCGACCACAGCCGATACGAATGGTCCCACCGATTCTCCAGGTGCTCGCGCACCAGTTGCTCCACCGCCGCCGGCTGGAACCAGCCCCGCGACAGACTGCGGGAATCGAGCAGCGTCTGCTCGACCAGCGGCCGCAGCACCCCCCGAAACCAGACATCCAGGGGAATTCCAAAACCCATCTTGGGACGATTCTGGATGGCGGGAGGCAGCAGGTCGCCGAACGTCTCGAGCAAGATCTGCTTGCCACGTGATCCCCGCATTTTCCAAGACAGCGGCAGGCTGGCCGCCAGCTCCACCACCCGCTGGTCGAGAAACGGAGACCGCACCTCCAGCGAGCAGGCCATGCTGGCAATGTCGACCTTGTTCAGAATGTCGCAGGGAAGATACGTCAGCAGATCGGCACACGTCGTGCGCGTGACGAAATCCCGGTTGGGACATTCCAGATAATTCTGCAGCAGGAACCGCGCGGGATCCTCCTGGCGCAGGGTCTCGCGCAGCTCGTCCGACAGCAGCCCGGGCAGCCGCTCGTCATCGAAGATCGAAATCCACTTCAGATAGCGGCGGGTGGGGGTGTAACTCAGGGCCGACAGCAGCCGCTTCAGACGGCGGCGCTTCGATTTCTGGCGGGTCGACGCGGGAATGGCCTGCCACAGGCGATTCGAGACCATCCACTGGAGCGGACCAGGCAGCCGGTCGTACCACTGCCCCAGCCCCACCGCCCGGTACCGGTCGTATCCCGCGAAGAGTTCATCGCCACCATCTCCCGAGAGGGCCACCGTCACATTCCGCCGGGTCAATTGGCTGAGGTACAGCGTGGGAATGGCCGAACTGTCGGCGAACGGTTCGTCGTAGTGCCAGATCAGGTGCGGCAAAATCTCGAGGGCCCGGGGCTCGACTTCCAGTTCGTGATGGTCGGTTCCCAGATGGGTGGCGGCCAACCGGGCATAGGCCCGCTCGTCAAACGATTTCACCGGGAACCCAATCGAAAACGTCTGCACGGGACGCGACGACAGCCGCTGCATCAAGCCGGCGATGATCGTCGAGTCGACCCCCCCCGAGAGAAACGCCCCCAGCGGAACGGCGCTGCGAAGACGCAGTTGCCCCGCCTCTTCGAGGGGCGACCGCAGCACCGCCCGGGCCTCGGCCCGGGTGCGCGGAACCGGCGGTCGGTCGGAATCGGCGTGGTCCACCACCGGCTTCCTTCCGCCGCGCTCGAACCCCGGACTCCAGTACCGCTCCACCTCCAGCCGCCCGTCCTGCCATACCCCCCGGTGCGCCGGGGGCAGCTTGGCGAAACCCCGCAGAATCGAGTGAGGATGGGGGACATACTGATAGGTCAGATATTCCAACAAGGCGGGAGGAGCGACCTCCCGGGGAACTCCCGGCACCGCCAGCAGCGACTTCAGCTCGCTGGCGAACATCAGCCGTCCCGGCTCGTGGCGGTACACCAGCGGCTTCTTCCCCAACCGGTCGCGGGCCAGCAGCAGCCGTCGGCGTGGTTCGTCCCAGATCGCGAACGCGAACATTCCCCGCAGCCGCTCGACGCAACCGGGCCCCAGTTCCTCGTAGAGGTGGATGATGGTCTCGGTGTCGCTGTGGGTGCGGAAGCGGTGGCCGCGCGAAATGAGCCCCGCCTGCAGCTCGCGGTAGTTGTAGATCTCCCCATTGAAGACAATCCAGATGGTGCGGTCTTCATTGGCGAGGGGTTGATGCCCCGTCGAGAGGTCGATGATCGACAGACGGCGAAACCCGAACGCCGCCCCCGTTTCCGCCACCACCTCCGCGGGGGCGACCCCATTCCACTCGCGCCCGGCCAGGCCCGAAAAATAGTACCCCCCATCGTCGGGACCACGATGCACCAGGGCGTCGGTCATTCGCCGCAGCACCTGGGGATCGAGCGGAGGTGTCTCCCCCGACCAGACCATGCCTGTTATGCCGCACATGGTTCACTGGTCCCACACGGTTGACTGCTCCCACCGGGTTTACGGGTGGGGGACAGCATGCGGTAAAGATC
>JBKCTR010000626.1:0-2501 GCA_046318755.1 Planctomycetaceae bacterium | reverse complement strand
GCGGCGGATGGACCCAGCCGTGCTGTTGAAGGATCTCTCCGAGCAGATTCTGGAAACGGGACGCGATCCCTCCCGGCGGGACATGCTCGACAGCCTGCTGCACATGATGTCTTGCAAGGGAGCGGTCAAAGCCGGGCAACGGCTGACCTCCGACGAGATCGACAGCCTGCTGGCCCAACGGCACCTCATTGATGATGCCCACCACTGCCCGCATGGTCGGCCTACGGCCCTGACCCTCAGCCGGGCGGAACTCGACCGCCAGTTCGGCCGGCTCGGCTGAGCGGCGCAGCCCATTGGCACCGTCGCACGATTGGAAACATCTCACGAGCCTCGGGCCGTCGGAGTGCCACTCGTCCCAGGTCCCACAGACGCCGCGCGAAACTCCGCATGGCCGCATCCGGGCAATCCGTCGGCCGTGGGGGGCGCTGCCGTCCCGGCATTTCCCCAATTGCCTCATACCCGCATCCACTGAGTGAGGGAATCCCCCGGGAAGATCAAATGGGAATTCTTTGATCCGACAGACAATTCACCCCAGATTTCCCCGGGGGAATGCCGATTCCCCCTGCCAGGGCCCCTCGCTTCGAGGCGGTCCCCCCACGTCGGCGGTCGGTTGCGGCAAGGTGAGATTGGTCCGAAGTGACTCGGACAAACGAGCCTGCCCAACCGTTGCGAAACGCCCCCTCAGTCACCCAACAGACGCGGAACTGTTCATAAATTGAACAGTGGGGCTTTTGCAGCGTTGGGCCACCGGCTAGAATTGATCTTCCTGCCAGTTCCTCGTTTGAACTACTGTCCTACCGATAACAACCAACCCCGATTCCGCTCGCTGTCGCACAACTCTCTCCCCCTGCCAGTTCCTGACCCTACTTCGCTCGAAGAAACAGGGTCCGAATGTAGTCTCCCCCCGACTGGCCCGTTGTGTTGCGACTGGAATCTGCCTGCCTGAGAACCTCGAACTCCGCCTCCTGTGACAACCCGACGGCTTCCCCAGCCCCGGGCTCGCCTGTTGCTTTCATCGTTGCGATGGAATGACAGACTCGTTCATTGTCTTGGGAACTGCCCCACAACAACGCCCATTCGCCGGTCCACACCGGTTCCGACGGCGATAATTGGGGTGGGCTGGAGTTTGCAGAGACAGGAGTCCTGCCCATGAGTACCCTGATTTACCATCCGCAGTCGACCGATTTGGGTCGTCGGACCCGGCTCGACACCCCCTTGGCCCCCACGACACCCGCAACGACGGTGTCGGAAGGCCCGGCGATTTCTTCACCGGCCTGGATTGTCCGCCTGCTGAGCGGCCGCCGCCTGTTGGTGGCCTCGGTGGCCGGGGCCCTGCTCGCCGGGGCCGGCTGGTCCTGGAAACAGCATGGGTTTGGGGGGACCTCGGCCCCCACTCATCAATACGAGACAACCGAGAAACTGGTGCTGCACCCGGTGCAGCGGCAATCGCTGCCGATCACCATCACCGAACGCGGAACCCTGTCGAGCCAGAAAGAGACCCGCATTCAGTGCGATCTCGAGACCGTTCCCGGGCAACCGGGAACGCGGATCTTGTGGCTGGTGCCCAACGGCACGGCGGTCAAGACGGGAGACTTGCTGGTGGAGTTCGACTCGGCCCCGTTGAAGGACCGGGTCAATGCCCAGAGTGTGCTGTTCGAACAGTCGCGGGCGGCCCAGATCCAGGCCACAGTGCGGCTCGAGAACCAGAAGACGCAGAACGAGACCAGCCTCGCCGCCGCCAAGCTCAGGGTCGAAATGGCCAAACTGGCCCTCAAGATGTACGAGGATGAATCGGGGGGGACTTACAAGATCTCCCTGAATGACCTCGAATCGAAGATCCAGGAAGCGAAGAACCAGATCAAAGAGGCCCAGGCCGCCCTCAAGATGAAGGCCGCCCGCAAGCACGGTGTCGAGACCCTGTTCAAGCTCGGTTATCGAGGCAAGGGAGATCTCGACCAGGCGATGCACGAGCATCTCTCGGCCGACTTCGCCTTGGTCCGCTCGACCAATGCCCTGGCCACAGCCGAGGCGAACCGGCAGAAGCTGAAGCAGTACGAATACCCCATGAAGGTGCTGGAACTGACTGGCACAATCGCCACTGCCGAGCGAGCTCTCTCGCAGGTGGAACGGGACAATGAGGCATTGCTGGCCCAGGCGGGAGCGGCCAAGACCGCCGCCGACCGGGCCTTCGCCACCGAAGAAGAGAAACTACAGCGGTTCAAAGACCAACTCGCCAAGAGCAAGATGCTGGCCCCACACGACGGGCTGGTGGCGCACTCTCCAGACCGAACCCCCTGGGGCCGGTTGGTGGCCGAGGGGGAACTGGTGACCGAACGGGCCAAGATCCTCTCGATTCCCGATCTCACGAGAATGCAGGTGAAGCTGGGGATTCATGAATCGGTGGTTGACCAGGTGCGGGTGGGGCTGCCCGCGACAATCCGGATCGATGCCTTCCCGGACGTCTCTTACAAGGGCTCGGTCGCCTCGGTGGCGGTGTTGCC
>JBKCTR010000625.1:0-3592 GCA_046318755.1 Planctomycetaceae bacterium | reverse complement strand
TTGTCACCCACGGTTGGAATCTCTCGCGGTGATGGCAACTTCTTTGTCATGGGGCAATATGACGGAGCGACCTCATTGACCAACGCGGAGTCGCTGCGGTTTGCCCTGACTCCCGGCATCACCTTTGTCGACATCGGAGCCTACGAATTCCGCGGCAACTCCAATGATTCCACTCCTCCGCAGCTCCTGGGAACCACGCCTGCATTCATCGAAGCGGGCGGGGCCACCGGCAATCTCGTCACCCAGATCTTGCTGACGTTCAGCGAGGAACTCAACGCCATCGACGCCCATGCTCCGGCGAACTATGAACTGCGGCGGCGCGTCAACGGCACGTTTGGTGATGCGGACGACGTCGTCTACAACCTGAGTCCCGCGTACACGTTTGATTCGGGATCGGGGGCCAGTGTGACGACGCTGGGTCTCGGCTTGGGGGGGGCGGCCCTGCCGGGAGGGACCTACCGGCTGACGGTCTTCGGTCGGGCCAGCAACAGCCTGCACGACACCGCCGGCAACCGGCTCGATGGAAATCGTGACGGCTCGGTCTCGGGCAGTCTGCCGGATGAGTATGTGCGCGAATTCTTCGTGGCGGGAGCGGGCATCACCGTCTCTGCGGCCAGCGGCGACACCACCGAAGCTGGTGGAACCGCGACGTTCTCAGTGGTGTTGACACGTGAACCGACCGCCAATGTGACGGTGGACCTCTCATCCAGTGATGCGACCGAGGGGACGATCGACAAATCGAGCCTGGTCTTCACCCCGGCGAACTGGAACACGCCGCAGTTGGTGACGATCACCGGGATCGACGACACGATCGATGACGGCGATGTCGCGTATTCCATCGTCACTTCCGCTGCCGTGAGTGCCGACCCGCTGTATTCTGGACTGGATGCCGGGAATGTGGGGGTCCTCAATCTCGACGACGATCCTCCGCCGCTGGTACTCGACGCGGGACCGGACCAGGGCGCGTCGGAAGGGGACGTGGTCAGCCTGTCTCTCGCGGCCTATTCGGCGGTTGCCCCCTTCAGCGATTTGTCGATGACGATCGATTGGGGGGATGGAACGTCCGAACCGGGGACACTGGTTCCAGGAAGCACCCCAGGGAGCGGGACGATTTCGAACACGCACCGCTATGTCGATAATGGGACCTACACCGTCACCCTCAGGCTGACTGACCAGATCACCACCCTCTCAGACAGCTTTGTCGCCACGGTGTCAAACGCGGCTCCTGCGGTCGGCACGATCGCCGGTCTCGCGGCGGCCGTCCGGGGCCAGACGCTCAACTACAGCCTGCCATTCTCCGATGCCGGTACTGCGGACACGCACTCCGCCTCGATCAACTGGGGGGATGGCACATCTTCCACAGGCAGTTTTACGGCAGCCGCTGGGGTCGGAACAATCGCTGGCGCCCACGTCTACGCGGCCACCGGTACCTACACGATCACGGTCACGGTCACCGACGATGACGGTGCCTGGACGAGCCAAACGAAGAACGTCTCCATCGCCGCGGCCAACCTGCAGGTGAGCGAGCTCGATCCCACCAAGACCGATCTGTTCGTCGGCGGGACGACCGTCAACGATATCATCGCCCTTGCCCTCTCAGGCTCGAACACAACCGTGACGATCAACGCCGTCTCGGCCGGTTCATTCGCACCAACGGGCCGCATCGTCATCTTCGGTCAGGCCGGGAATGACAATGTGACTGTGGCCTCGACCATCACTCGGACCGCGTGGCTCTATGGCGATGAAGGCCACGACACGTTGACCGGAGGCGGGGGGAACGACGTCATCACTGGTGGGGCCGGGACCGACGCGCACGTGGGCGGGGCCGGGAATGACACGTACCTGTTTGATGCCGATACCGCGTTGGGGATCGACACCGTCAGCGACAGTGCGGGGATCGACACGCTCGACTTCTCGGGCACCACCGGCCAGGCGATTGCCTTGAACCTCGCTTTGACGACCGCCCAGGTCGTGAACGCGAACCTGACCCTCACGCTGACCTCCGCCTCGGCCATCGAGAACGTCACTGGCGGCAGTCTGAACGACACGCTGACGGGGAACACACTCGCCAACACGTTCATCGGTGGGCCCGGGAATGACACGCTGACCGGTGCGGCGGGGAACGACGTCTATCAGTTTGATCTCGACGACACTCTCGGAGCGGACACCCTCAACGAGGCAGGGGGTGGGATCGATACGCTCGACTTCTCGCCGACAACCGGCATCGGGGCCGCTGTCAATCTGGCTCTGGCAACCGTGCAGACGGTGGCATCCGGACGATTGACGCTCGTACTGGGCTCGGGCACCACGTTCGAGAACACCATCGGTGGCGCTGGCCATGATGCGATCACCGGCAACACCCTGGCCAACATGTTCATCGGGGGAGCTGGGAATGACACCGTGACCGGCGGCACCGGGAACGATACCTACCGGTTCGATGCCGATACTCCGCTGGGTACCGATACCCTGACGGAGACCAGCGCCGGCGGGACAGACTTGATCGACTTCACCGGGACCTCTGCTGGGGTGACGCTCGATCTGTCGCTGGCGACTCTGCAGGTGATCAATGCCAACCTGTCACTCAACCTGCAGAATGGCAGTGTGTTTGACAACGCTACCGGCGGTGACGGCAACGACATTCTGCTGGGGAACCCTCTGATCAACACGTTGACGGGTGGTCTCGGCAACGACAGCCTGAACGGGGCTGGGAACAACGACACCCTGACCGGAGGCCTGGGTGACGACACGCTGGCGGGAGGCTCTGGCAACGACAGCTACATCTACCTGGCCAATGCCGCGCTTGGCAGTGACACGCTGGTGGAACTTGCGGGCGAAGGGATCGATCTGATCACCTTCGCGACAACGACCACCAAGGCGGTGACCCTGAACCTCGGTCTGACCACGACGCAGACCGTAACGACCGGAACCCTGAACCTGACGCTGAATGCCGGCGACACCTTCGAGAACATCACCGGAGGTTCGCTGGCCGACACGCTGACGGGCAACTCGCTCGCCAACACGCTGATCGGCGGGGCGGGGCATGACACACTGGCGGGTGGCGCCGGCGCCGACATCTACGGCTACACGACCCGTAGCGCCCTCTTGTATGACACGCTGGTTGAAGTGGCGGGGGAAGGAGCGGACACACTCGACTTCTCGCTGACCACCTCACTGGCGGTCGCCGTGAACCTGGGACTGGCGACCACGCAGGTGGTGAACACCAATCTCTCGCTGGTGCTCGGGGCCGTCGACACGTTTGAGAACGTGACCGGCGGCTCGCTCAACGACACGCTGACCGGGAATGCACTTGCCAACCGACTCGTCGGCAACGCCGGGCTCGACACGCTGGTCGGTGGGGCCGGGAACGACACCCTCGACGGCGGCCTCGGCAACGACAACCTGCAGGGGGGAGCCGACAACGACACCTACCTGTTGGATGCCGACTTGGTCCTCGGGACTGAGACGATCACGGAACTGGCTGGAGGCGGAAGCGACACGCTCGACTTTTCGCCCACCACCGGCAAGACCGTCGCCGTGTATCTGGGACTCACGACCGCCCAGACCGTCACCGCCAGCAATCTGACACTGTCCC
>JBKCTR010000624.1:0-13409 GCA_046318755.1 Planctomycetaceae bacterium | reverse complement strand
CGCCTGCACCGTGGTGCTGTCAGATCCCACGGGGACGATCCGCGCCTCCGCCGTCGGCTATTGCCGGGGAGTGATCATCGGAGAAGCCCGGGGGACGAATGGCTTCGGCTATGACCCGTATTTCCTGGTCCGGGAGTACGGCCGGACCTTCGGCGAACTCTCCACCCTCGTCAAGCACCAGATCAGCCATCGCGCCCGGGCCTTCACCCAGTTCATCCCGCAACTGGTCACTCTGCGCGACCAGCAGGGCTGACCTGGGTGCGGCGGGAATCCGCTGACGATGCCATAACCCCCTGATTTTGTCGCACTTCACGAAGACGCAGTTTTCTATTTGGCCACGCCGCCGGCCACTTTGGGTCCCCCGAATTGGTCCTCTCACCGGCCCGCTTTCGCGGGACTGACTGTACGAGTTCCGGGAAGTCCAGGACAGCATCCGCCCGCACTGCTCCCGGCGAAAGGCTTGGCGGCAGCTCGCTCATGGAAGTGTCACTCACGACACCTTTGAGAGTCCGGCCCCATTCCGCGCCGCCCCGACGAAATTCCATGTCCCGCGGAGCCAGTACAATTGCGACTGCCCGTTGGATCCATCTGTGCCATCGTCACGCGGGGCTCTTTGGGGGCTGCGAAATGCCTCATGCGCGAAGTTCCTAAGAGGGCCACGAGCAGCGGACAGAGTCGGATCTTGCTGTCTCATGTTCGCACCAGGCTGACCTCCGAAGACAAAGCACCGGAGTCAGGCCTGTGGCACGGCTTTGCGCTGAACTCACTGCTGTGAATCAGGCTTGTTTCGGCTTTTCCCCGATCTCTTCACAGCGTGAGAGGGACACAATCACACTGTTCCCGCAGCAATCCGACACCGGCGTTGCGAGAGCAACACAGTTCGGATGACAAGTGACAATGCAGCCCAGCGGGCGGCAGGCATGTTCCAGTGCAGGCCGACGCCATGAGCCACATTCCGAGGGGGTTGGATGCATCGTCTTTTTCGTTACCGGATGTCCCTCGCCGGACCTCCTGCGAAACCCCGAACTCTGACTTCAGGCGTCTCTCCCTGGTAGAGCGGGGAGGATCGTCCTGCTGGGATGACACGCCACGCTCCCGAGTCGGTCGTTGTTGGTGAGTACAAAGGCCTCCAACATCAGATGAGGATCACTGTTCTCGTGTTGAACACATCCCGGATCAAGCTGGGCTTCGACCTTACGTCCGGAGTCGGTCGTGAACGCTTGGAGCATTGGATTCATCGGCACGGCTATGTGCTGATCAAGTTTCAGATTCGGCAATCACTCCTGAACCCATTCGCACGTGATGATCGTCGCCGAGATGCGTTTCCTCATTCCGGCCTGCCGAGTGAATGGCCCATCGCTGTCGGAGAACCCGCATGAGAAACCTGACGATCATTGCGGTGCTACTTGCGGTCGTTATTGGAGTCATCGGCTTGACACAAGGCTGGTGTGACCTCACCACGACCCACAACGCTGGCAGCAGCAAAGTCGACGTGCATCTGAAGGTCGATACCGACACGGCCAAATCGGATGCCAAAGAGGTGTCCCACATCCAGTAGCCACAGATCCGCGTGACAGAAACATACCCCTTGCTTTGTCGCCTTTCCATGCTGTCCACCGTTCTGATTGTGTTGTTGGTTTTGGCTTTGAGCGTTTCCGAACTGGAACCACAGTCGTGTTTGGGGTTACGGTCCCGGCAGCGGGATCGGACTCTTTCCTCTGGCACTGATCATTCCGCCGCTGACGCATCGGATCCAGGAGTTGCGTTTCGTCAGTCCCCCGAATCTGACCCCTGACAAACGGTGACACATGTCCTCGGGATCAAAGGGGTATGCCCCGGAAGAAGTCACTCGGGACGGATTGATTGCCCTCCTCAATGAAGACCTGGCGCGGGAGTATCAGGCTGTGATTTCCCACGTGGTCTATTCGTTGACCTTAAAGGGTGCACAGTGCATGAATGTGGCTGCAGAATCGGAACGGCATCCACCCGGGGAATTGTCGAATGCATTGCTGATCGCGGGTCAGATTGATGACATGAGTGGACAACCAGAGGGGACTCCCAAGCCAGTCCAGCTGTCATCGGACCCGCGGGATATGCTGCAGTTTGATCTCAACGCCGAGGTCGAGACGATCGGGCACCACCGGACGCGCGTTCGCCGATGCGAAGCCCTGGGAGAGTTTGCACTCGCGGAGCATATTCGCGGCACTCTCGTCCAAGGAGCAGGGCCACGAAATCGCCTTGGCCAACTCACTGGGCGTGGAAACGCCCGATGCGTCTCTCTCGATGAATTGGCCTGCTGCACGGAGAGACGTCCCAAACTGCTGATTTGACCAGTTCTCTCCGGAGTGATCGCATGCGAATCCTGATTGCCGATGCCGACTGGACTTTTCTGGAGTCATTCCAGTCCTCCATGTGGGACCGTGGGCACGATGCGGAGTTGGCCACCACAGGACTGGAGTGCAGTGCGATTTTATATCGGTTCATTCCTGATGTACTGATCATCGAACGTGACCTTGTGTGGGGTGGTTGCGATGGCATCCTGGCCAGGATGCAGGACAGCGCCGACCTGTCTCAAGTACCCGTCGTCATTCTGGTATCCGATCTGCGTGACACCGACCCAGACCTTGCGAGCCCTCCTGTCGTGGCTTGGATCCAAAAGGCCTGTCAGACTCGGGATGCGTTCGAACAAATCCTGTCCGCGGTGCACTCACTGCCATTGGGCAGTGAGTGCCGCTCACGCGAGCGGCCCCGCAGCCTCCCGTATTGACCCGATCCTTTTGGCTGGACCATTTTCCTGTGCACCCCTCACCTTCGCGATCTCAACCCCCTCATCACCCAGGAGCTCACTCATGAATTGGGATCACATTCAAGGCAACTGGAAAATCCGGGCTGGAAAGGCCCGGGAAAAATCGGGCAAGCTCACCGACAAAGCACTGACAGAGTCCGCAGGACGTCGCGAATCGTTGGCCGGTTTGCTGCAGCAGTGGTGTGGCCCTGCGAAAGCTGAGGCTGACCGGGCCATCGATGACTTTTCATCCGAGTTGAAAAACTGGGCTCACCAGTCCGAACGTGTGGCCATCTTCCACACCGGCGAGCCGGATGGTGCGGTCGTCAGGGGAGGCTGGGGAGCACTTGGGGGGGCGTGCTCCTGCGGACTTCTGGACCTCAGCACACGGCAGTGCCTGCCTCAATGGAAGGCTGGAAGGTTCCTTTTCACCGTGCACGGGACCTTGGGTGAAGTGGTGTCGGCATCAGGACTTCGCACCCGAAGCCCGGTGTCTCCTTCCCACGAGAACACGTCCGTCGTGGGGGATACTTCTGAATTCGTGGGAACCCAGGGACCTCCCTTCTCTTTTGCAGGCAAACACGTCATGCTCTGGACAACCTTCCTGGTGTTGCTGGTGCTTTGGGCGCTGGGGCTGGCGTCGGGAGCCACACTGAATGGATTCATCCACATTCTGCTGGTCGTGGCTGTCGTCGTCGTGCTGATCCGGATCATCCAGGGGCGAAGGCCAATCTGATGTCCGATCACGCCCGAGGTGCGGGTCGACTCAATCCCCAATGATGTGGTGGGAGACCGTGTGGCTGCGGTCCCAAGGGGCGATCATCACCGGCGAACACAGCTGGGAGTGGGCGATTCGCCGTCCGCCAGCAGTGCCGAAGAACGACCGGCGAAACCGCATGGCCACCGAGAATCTGGCCGGAGGCGGCGCGGAAGGTGCACCCGTTCGCCCTGACCTCGAACTGCGTGACTCTCCCCCCCAGCCAGCCGGTTGCGAGCAAGGGAAAATCCCGAATGGCGTGTGGGAGATTTCGCCGGAATCGGTATTGGCGACCGACTCTGATGACAGAGTGAGCGGACGAGAGTGAGCGGTACGACTGACTTGTCGGTCTCGGCCAAGTGCGACGCGATGAGTTCCACAGCGTGTGCGCTCATCTGAGGTTTCGAATCATGTTTTACGGAGTGACACATTGAAGCAATTGCGCTTCGGGATTCGTGAACGACTCGACCGATTCCAGGCGAGAATCGGGATGGATGGTTTGTTTCGGGATTTCGGAGACGATCTGCCCCTGCATTCAGAGCTCTTCAGTGCGTCCCAACTCGAGCAGCACGCGGAGAGCCTCGCCAACTGGCATCAGATCAATCCACGTTCCGGCCCCGATCGGTTACTGGCTCGACTGGCCGACAACGAGCGGGTCTTGCTGGAAGCGCATCTGGTGGTCACCCAGTCGGTCGAACACAAAGATCGCATCGCCCCCGCAGCCGAATGGTTGCTCGACAACTTCTATCTGATCGAAGAACAGATTCGGATGACCCGTCGGCATTTGCCGGAACGGTATAGCCGCGGGTTGCCCCGCTTGCTCAACGGGCCGTCAGCGGGCTATCCGCTGGTCTATGATCTGGCCCTGGAATTGATCTCCCACGTGGACGGCCGTATTGACAGGGCCCGGTTGCACGACTTCGTCGCGGCCTACCAGAGACGCAGGCCGCTCACGCTGGGTGAACTCTGGGCCATCCCGATCATGATCCGGCAGGCGCTGATCGAAAATCTTCGACGAGTTGCAGCCCGGATCATGACAGCATCCATCGGGCGGACAGTCGCACACGAATGGTCGGACCAGCTGAATGAGTGCGCCGAACGGACACCGCACCGTCTGATCTTGCTGGTGGCAGAACTCGCGAAGCGGAATCCACCCCTCTCGCCGGCCTTTGTGGCGGAAGTCACGCGCCGTCTGAAGGGGCAGAGCACCATGTTTTCTGTCCCGCTGACTTGGATTGAGCATCGCCTCTCTGAGCAGGGACAGTCGATCGAGCAATTGGTCAAAGCGGATGCCCGGAATCAGGCGGTGAACCAGGTCTCCATCAGCAACAGCATCCACTCCCTCCGCGAGTTGGGTGCGATTGACTGGCGGGAGTTTGTGGAGTCGCTCAGTGTCGTCGAGCAGACGCTGCGCGAGGACCCTTCGGGCGTCTACCCGCGGATGGATTTCGGTTCACGTGACCGCTATCGGCAGATCGTCGAGGAAACGGCCAAGAACAGTCCGCTCAGCGAGTCGGAAGTGGCCCACCGGGCAATCAGCCTGGCGCGGGCAGCCGCCGCCCAGGATGGCCGTCAGCAGCGCTCCGCCCATGTCGGCTACTTTCTGATCGACCAGGGACAGGCCGAGTTCGAACGGGTCACTCTTCGTCACCAGCCGCTCACCCGACGGCTCGCCCGGCAGTGTCGCGTCAGGGCATTCCCACTCTATGTCGGCTCGATTCTGCTGCTGTCGCTCCTGGTCACCATGGGAGTGATGTCGGTCACTGGCATGAGCGGGCTGGGTGTTTGGGCCGCGTCAGGTCTGCTGTTTCTCTGCGCCACACACCTCAGTGTGTCGCTCATCAACTGGCTGTCAACTTTCCTGGTCGCTCCGCGGCGTTTGCCCCGGCTGGATTTCTCCGGGGGGATTCCCCGTGAGTGTGCGACGCTGGTCGTGGTCCCCACGATGCTGACGGGAGCCGGCGGACTCAACCGGTTGCTGGAGGATCTGGAAGTGAGGTACATGGCCAATCGTGACGAGCAGTTGCGATTCGCGCTGCTGACGGACTTCTGTGATGCGGAGACCGCGGAACGACCCGACGACGTGCGTTGGCTGCAACTGGCGGAAGCGGGTGTCGAGACGCTCAATCTCAAATATGCGGTCGGGGAGGAAGACCTCTTTTATCTGCTGCATCGACCGCGAATCTGGAATGAACAACAGCAGGTGTGGATGGGGCGCGAGCGAAAGCGGGGCAAGCTCTCGGATCTGAACGCCTTCCTCCGCACTGGAAACCAGTCGGCGTTCCAATTGATCGTGGGCCGAAACCCGGGATCTCTGTCACGGATGAAATACGTCATCACGCTCGACACCGACACCCTGCTGCCGCGCGATGCGGCACACCAGCTGGTCGGCACAATGGCCCATGTGCTGAATCGGGCCCGCGTCGATGAAGCACAGGGCCGTGTTGTGGAAGGCTACGGCATCCTGCAGCCCGGCGTGGCGACCTGCCTGGAACAGTTTGGCCAGTCGATCTTTGCGAGACTGCATGCGGGAGATGCAGGCATCGATCCCTACACGCGCGCGATCTCCGACGTCTATCAGGACTTGTTCGCGGAGGGGTCGTTCATCGGAAAGGGGATTTATGACATCGACGCCTTCATCGCGACGACCGAGAACCGGTTTCCCGACAACCAGATCCTCAGCCATGACCTGCTCGAAGGCTGTTACGTCCGGTCCGGCCTGGGCAGCGATATCCGCGTCTTCGAGAAATACCCGTCGCGGTACCTGTCCGACATCAGTCGACGACATCGGTGGATTCGGGGGGACTGGCAGATTGCGGCCTGGATCTGTCCCCTAGTGACAGGAGTCAACGGAAAGTTTCAGCGGAACCCAATCAGCCTGCTGTCACGATACAAGATCCTGGACAATTTGAGACGGAGCGTGGTTCCGACCGCCCTGTTGCTGGTCCTGCTGTTGGCCTGGTTGATTTGGCCAGCGGTCGGGGTCTGGACGGCGGTGGTCACCTGCATTGTGCTGGTTCCGACAGTGACAGTTTCGCTGGTCACATCCATGCGTCTCAGTCCGGATGTCGGGTTGCTGCAGCACCTGAGGCATTCGCTGGAGATGTGGGGCAAGAACCTGACGCGGGCCGTGCTGGATTTGGCCTTTCTGCCGTATGAGGCCTTCGTCAGTCTCGATGCGATCATCCGGACATCCATCCGGATGCTGATCACCCGTCGCAACATGCTGGAGTGGATGACGGCCAGCGACTCGGACCGGAACGGGCAAAGAACGGTGGCGGGCTGCTATCGCACGATGGCCGTGGCCCCGGCGCTCGCGGTCATTGTGGCGGTTGTGTTGATCTGGACCCGCCCCAGCGTTCTGTGGGAGGCGGGGCCACTGCTGGGACTCTGGATCACCAGTCCGTGGATCGCCTGGCGGATCAGCCAGCCGGCTTCGGATCGCGAGCCCGCACTGACTCCCGCCCAGGAACTCTACCTGCACCGGGTGGCCCGCCGGACATGGGGCTTTTTTGAGAAATTCGTGGGGCCCGAACACCACTGGCTACCCCCCGACAACTATCAGGAGCATCCTGTCGGAATCGTTGCTCATCGGACGTCGCCAACGAATATCGGAGTCTCGCTGCTGTCCACCCTGGCGGCCAATGACTTCGGATTCATCTCGATGGATGAACTGCTGGATCGGACGGGCCGCACACTCCAGACACTCGGGCAGCTGGAGCGCTACCGCGGACATTTTCTGAACTGGTACGACACGCTGACATTGCAGCCTCTCTATCCCAAATACGTGTCGTCGGTCGACAGCGGGAATCTGGCGGGGCTGTTGCTGACGTTGCGATCCGGATTGCGCGAGTTGCCCGATTCGCCGCTGTTGTCTCCCGGCGTGTGGACTTCGCTCGATCGCTCACGACGAGCGCTCATTCAGATTGGTGAGTCCACGTCTGCCCGGGCCTCGACCCTGGCGTGTGTGAGCCCCCTCCTCGCGGTTCTGGAACGAGGTCTCTGTGCTTCGCGATGTCTGGTGGCGACTTCGGAACTGCTCTCGCGGGTCTCGTCGCTTGCCAGCGAACTGACGGAATTGCCAGCGCAGGCACTCCCGGACGCGGCCCAGCCGTGGCTGATCGATCTGGAGCAGGAATGTCGGGAACATGGGGCGGATCTGTTGTTTCTGGCCCCCTGGTTATCGCATGGACCGACGCCTCCCGGGATCTGGTCGCTGGGCTCGCCCGAGTGGACCGAGCTTCGCAGCGAGCTGCCGGGCCTGCTGCGACAACTTGAGGACTGCCAGACGCTGCGATCCCTGAGCACGATCTCCACACAATGTGTGCAGGCTCTGGATCGCCTTCTGGAGCAAATCGCGGACCCCGCGGTCACTGGACGCGCGGAGCGGGAATGGTTGACCGAACTTCGCGAGAAAGTCAGCACCAGCGAGCAGCGGGCAGGCGAACGCCTGGCGACGATCGAACAACTCGCGCGAATCGCGGGCGAGTTCGCCGAGGCCGACTATGAGTTCCTGTACGATTCCTCACGACATCTGTTGGCGATCGGATTCGATGTCAGCGAGCGACGGCGAGACACGGGCTTTTATGACCTCCTGGCGTCGGAGTCGCGGCTGACCAGCTATGTGGCAATCGCCCAGGGACAACTGAAGCAGGAACACTGGTTTGCGCTTGGTCGGCTGCTCACCACGTCGAAAGGACAGCAGATGCTGTTGTCCTGGAGCGGGTCGATGTTCGAGTATCTGATGCCCCTCCTGGTCATGCCGACCCATTGGCAGACCCTGCTTGACCAGACCTGCCGTGCCGTGGTCCTGCGGCAACGGCAATACGGTCAGCAACGGGGAGTTCCCTGGGGGATCTCCGAATCGGGTTACAACGCGACCGACGCCAGACAAAACTACCAGTACCGGGCGTTTGGTGTACCGGGCCTGGGGGTGAAACGTGGGCTGGCGGACGATCTGGTCATTGCGCCGTATGCCACCGCGATGGCCTTGATGGTGTCTCCACAGCCGGCGTGCGAGAATCTGGAGGCGATGGAGAAGCTCGGATTTGTGGGCGAGTACGGCTTCTTCGAGGCGATCGACTACACGCGAACCCGGGTTGCCCGGGAGCATTCGATGGCGATCGTGCGGTCCCACATGGCCCATCATCAGGGAATGAGTCTGCTGGCACTGGCCCACTGCCTCCTGAAGCAGCCGATGCAGCGCCGCTTTCTTGCCGACCCCCGGTTGCAGGCGGTCGAACTGTTGCTGCAGGAACGGATGCCACTGGTCGGCTCGTTCTTCCCCCATGCCTCGGAGGCCCTGGTCGAGCGCGATCCCAACAGTGACCTGGCGGGGCAGATTCGAGTCTGCGCCACACCCCACACGCCGATTCCGGAAGTCCATCTGTTGTCCAATGGTCGTTACCATGTCATGGTCACCAACAGCGGCGGAGGATATAGCCAGTGGAAAGAACTGGCCGTGACCCGCTGGCGTGAAGATGCCACCTGCGATCACACCGGCTCATTCTGCTATCTCCGCGATGTCTCGACGGGCGAGGTCTGGTCGACGGCCTATCACCCCACTCTGACCCCCAGCAAGCGTTATCAGGCAATTTTCTCGCAGTCGCGGGCCGAGTTCCGGCGTCGTGATCATGACATCAAGCTGCATACGGAGATCGCCGTCTCTCCGGAAGATGACATCGAGATCCGGCGGGTGACTCTGACCAATCGTTCGCGCGTCACCCGCGTGATCGAGCTGACCAGCTATGCCGAAGTCGTGCTGGCCGCCCGGGCGGCCGATGCCACTCATCCGGCGTTCTCAAACCTGTTCGTGCAGACGGAACTGGTCCCCGCGCGGCGGTCGATACTCTGTTCGAGACGACCTCGTTCACACACCGAGAAGCCCCCCTGGATGCTGCATCTGGTGGCTGTGCGGACGGCATCCTCCGAAGAACCATCGTATGAGACCGACCGGCTGAAGTTTCTCGGACGCCGTCGCAGTACCCAGAATCCTGAGGCCATGCAGCGGTCCGGTCGGCTGTCGAATACGGCGGGGGCGGTGCTTGATCCGATTGTCGCGATCCGCCAGCGGCTGATCCTGGCCCCCGATGCGACCGTCTCAGTCGACTTTGTGACAGGGATGGCTGCGACACGGGACGAGGCCCTGCGGCTGATCGATCGCTATCGAGACCATCACCTGGCGGACCGCGCTCTCGTCATGGCGTGGAGCCACGCTCAGGTGATGTGCCGGCAGATCAATGCGACGGATGCCGATGCGCTGCTCTACAGTCGTTTGGCCAGTTCGATTCTCTACATGAACCCGGCCCAGCGAGCGCCGGTCGGCATTCTGGCCCGCAATCAACGGGGGCAGTCCGCCCTGTGGGGACATGGCATTTCCGGCGACCTTCCGATTGTGCTGTTGAAGATCGGCCGCATGGAACGACTGTCACTGGCCCGGCAACTGGTACAGGCTCATGCGTACTGGAGGCTCAAGGGCCTCGCGGTGGACCTTGTCATCTGGAACGACGGAGACTCCGGCTATCGCCAGGAGTTGCAGGATCAGATCGTGGGACTGTGCAATTCCGCCGCAGACAGCTCGACACTCGACCGTCCCGGGGGGATCTTCATCCGCCGTGCTGATCAGCTGTCGGATGAGGACCGCGTCCTGCTCCAGACCGTGGCCCGGGTCATCATCGTCGATCTCGAGGGGCCGCTCGAAGAACAGCTGGATCGTCGGGTGCGATCCGAACTGAAGCCCCCGGAACTGATTCCGACCATGCGGGCCCGTCCGGAACTGAACACGGATCAGCCAGATGGGACCTTTGGTCGGGAGCTGTTGTTCTACAACGGACTGGGAGGTTTTACGCCGGACGGGCGCGAATATGTCATTCGCCTGCTTCCGGGTCAGGCGTGTCCGGCCCCCTGGGTGAATGTCCTCGCCAATCCGAACTTCGGAACCGTCATCTCGGAGACCGGCAGTGCCTACACCTGGAGCGAGAATGCTCATGAGTTCCGGGTCACACCCTGGGCGAATGACCCCATCGTCGATCCGAGCGGCGAAGCGTTCTATCTGCGCGACGAAGACAGCGGACAGGTCTGGTCACCCATGCCCCAGCCGGTCCGATCGGCGACGCCGTACATCTGCCGCCATGGTTTGGGGTACAGCGTCTACGAACACACCGAGTCCGGCATCACCACCGAGCTGTGGGTCTACGTCGGAATCGAGCAGCCCGTCAAATTCGTGCGGTTGAAGATCCGCAACCACTCGGGACGGACACGTCGCTTGTCGGCCACAGGGTATGTCGAATGGGTGTTGGGAGAGATGAGGTCGCGGGGGCTGATGCACGTCGTCACGGAAGTGGATTCGCAGTGTGGGGCTGTACTCGCCCGGAATCCGTTCAGCCTCGAGTTCCCGCAACGAGTCGCATTCTTCAATGTCTCGGAGGCGGAGCGGTCTGTGACGGGGGATCGGATGGAATTTCTGGGACGCAACGGCAGCACGGCCAGGCCCGCGGCGATGACCCGGCAGCGTCTGTCCAACAAGGTGGGGGCGGGACTCGATCCCTGCGGGGCCCTCCAGACCGCTTTCGAACTGGTCGATGGGCGACAGAAGGAAATTGTCTTCACGCTGGGAGTGGGTCGCGATGTCGACGAGGCGCGGCACATCGTGCGGCAATTTCAGCAGCCGCAAGCGGCACAGCGCGTGCTCGATGAGGTCTGGGAGTTTTGGAAACGCACACTCGGGGCGGTCTCGGTTCAGACCCCCGACCCCGCACTCAATCTGCTGGCGAATGGGTGGCTGCTCTACCAGACGCTCGCCTGCCGCTATTGGGCTCGCAGTGGCTTCTACCAGTCGGGCGGTGCATTTGGCTTTCGGGATCAGCTACAGGATGTCTCCGCACTGCTGCATACCCGGCCCGACATGATCCGCAGCCACATGCTGCTTTGTGCGGCACATCAGTTTGCAGAGGGGGACGTCCAGCACTGGTGGCACCCGCCGGCGGGGCGTGGAGTGCGCACCCACTTCTCCGATGACTTTCTGTGGCTGCCGTATGTTGCCTGCCGCTATGTCGAAGGAACCGGGGATACCGGAGTGCTCGACGAGGTTGTTCCGTATCTGGAGGGACGCCCGGTCAAACCGGAGGAGGAAAGCTACTACGACCTGCCACTGAAGTCGGAAGAGTCGGGGACCCTCTACGACCACTGCGTGCGGGCGATCGAGCGCGGATTGACGCGTGGGACGCATGGCCTGCCGCTGATCGGCGGCGGCGATTGGAACGACGGGATGAACCTCGTGGGTGAGCACGGGGAGGGAGAGAGTGTCTGGCTGGCGTTCTTTCTGTACGAGATCCTGACGCGGTTCTCGGTGCTGGCCCGATCGAAGGGCGATGTGACGTTTGCCGGGATGTGTGACGTGAAAGCCGCCGAGTTGAAGCTCAACATCGAGCAGCATGCCTGGGATGGGGAATGGTATCGCCGGGCCTACTTCGACAATGGAGACCCGCTGGGAACAGCGATCAACTCGGAATGTCAGATCGATTCATTGCCGCAAAGCTGGGCAGTCCTGTCCGGAGCGGGCGATTCCCGACGCTCGCGTCAGGCGATGCAATCGGTCGACGAGCGACTGGTTCGCCGGACTGAGGGGCTGATCCAGCTGTTCGATCCCCCGTTCGACAAGTCCCCGCTCGATCCCGGCTACATCAAGGGCTACCCCCCCGGAATCCGCGAGAATGGCGGACAATACACGCATGCCGCGATCTGGATGGTGATGGCGTTCGCCAAGCTCGGCGACGCCGCGAAGGCATGGGAATTGCTGTCGTTGATCAACCCGATCCACCATGGCGATACCCCCGACCGGATCGCGAAGTACAAGGTCGAACCCTACGTGGCCGCGGCGGATGTCTACGCGGTCTCTCCCCACACAGGCCGCGGCGGGTGGACGTGGTACACCGGCTCCGCCAGTTGGATGTATCGGCTGATGGTCGAGTCGCTGCTCGGCCTGCAACTCAAAGTCGACACACTGCGGGTGAATCCGTGCGTACCTCCGGAATGGGACTCGTTCATGGTGCATTACCGCTACCGCGAAACGGTCTATCACATCACCGTCGAATTCCTGGCGTCGTCAGAGCTGCGCCAGCAGATCGTGCTTGACGGGGTCGAGCTCAGCGAGATGGAGATTCCCCTGCGGGACGATCATCGCGATCATCAAGTGATCATCAGGCAGGTGCGTCATCGAGGGTAGCGAGTCACCCGCGCCGATCAGAACAGTGGGGCCAGGGTCCAATCCGGGTCGACACCTCGCGCCTTCTCTCAGGAAAGGCGCCCCCGATCTTCCCGGAATCGAACTCGATCCATTCCCCCGGTACTTCGTCGAGCGGAATGAATGTCTCTCGCTGGTGTCTACGGTGGGGGGCAGCCAGCCGCCGCACTTGGGCTGCAGCCTTCTGATGCCCCCGTCTGTTGCACGCCGCGGAACTCTCCGAGCTGCCGTGTGTCGTTGTTTGCGGAGCCGCTCTTCATCACTTGTGAGGATCTGTTCGGGCCGAGCCAGGAATGGGGACGTGCCAGGATTGGATCCAGCTGCGGAGCATACCGCTCGTTGCGGCTGCCAGAACGCGGTTCCGGACACTGCAGAACCTCCGGAATCTTCCGCGGCGAGGATGGTGGCTGCGACGGGCAGCCGCCAAATGTGTGGACCTTGCTCCGGACCGTAACCTCTGCCAGGAGGAAGCGGAAGGCCCGGGTTCCCTGGACGAACCTGTGGCCTGGCGGCCCGTGAAACAACATTCGAGCGGCACGCGGGGCGACCAGTGGTTCGGAGCTCCTGAGTGTGTCTTGGGGAGTCATTGTGTGATGTGGGTGATGGCGACATGGAGCATTCGGTGC
>JBKCTR010000623.1:0-4113 GCA_046318755.1 Planctomycetaceae bacterium | reverse complement strand
AACAAGAGCTGCGGAAGGAGCGGGTCGAAGAGGAGCAGAAGACCCGCGACAAAGCCGAGTCCGCAGATGACTCCGGCGATGAACCGGTCTTCTCAGACAACGCCTACAACAAAGAATTGCTGTCCATCACCCTCGATTATTTGCGGGGGCTGGGCGAGAGGAAGACCGCCCGGAAATAACCGATGCAAGGCGTACGCTGGCAAGTGCCCCCCCGTCGGAGGAAAACTCGGGGGGGCACAGTCCTCTGACCGCCTTCTACATCACCCCCCGTTCCCGAAGAAACCTTTCGCGGGCGCTTCGGGAAATGGACCGCAACTGCTTGGCGCCCTTCTTCGCAGTGCGTGCGGCAGAGCCGATCGTCTGTCACGATGAAAAATGATCCCTCCGGAGTCCTTTCAATTCCCTCCGGAGGGGGCGAGGAGTGCATCGATCTTGCAGGGTTATGGTCTCGACCACGCCCCCTTTCCTGGGTTGGCCAAATTGGAATCTCCGTCGAGGTGCCATTCCCCTATTCCTCAACTCGCAAAATCAGCCGGGAGACTGGCGACTTTTCTGGAAATTTTTTTCGCCAACCAACTGAATTGGCTCACCTCCGCGAGTCTTGCAACGCAGCGATCGACCCGCCCCCCTCCGGCCCAGCGACCGCGGAGCCTGCCGTTCTGAAGCCCGGCGTCCATGCCGCAATGTCACTGCGTTTGGCGTGCGTCGTCCTCCCTTGGCAAATTCCTGCCTGACCGGGTGTCGGCCAACCGAGTTGCCATCCCGGAATCAAGCTCCCTCTGCAAACACCAGGAATCTGTCCGCTCCGCGTGCGTTTTCCAGCGGAGCGATCGACTCAATGTGATGGAGAGGTGCTCCCAAACCAGAAACCACTCGACTCACTGGCAGTTCGGTCTCGGCCGGATGTCCCGCGATCCCGCCCAAGCCATCACGGCGTCCGGATCAGGGGCCCCCGACAGCTGATCCGGCGAGCGATTGCCGTTCCAGCCACTCGTCCCGTTTGGCGATCTCCCCAGAGCGGCTCGCGCTCGGTCATACCCCCATGGACTCTTTGCTGAGACAGCCTGCTCCCGCCATTTCGACAAGGCGACCCAGGTCACCACCCCACCCTTCCCAGGCGATCGGTTCTGGGGTGCCCGCCAATAGAGGGGGCGGGATTTCAGATGTCCGGAAATGAGTGACCGGCAACACGCGCAAAGATCGCGCGCGATGCCGGTGCAGTCAGATTCAATGGGCGACAACCGCTTTCCGACAACGCCCCATCGCTGGATGGGATCAACGTGGCTTGGCCGGCCCTTGAATCTTCACCTTCTGAGACTTCGATGCTTCCAGCTTCGGCAGCGTCATGGTCAACACCCCATCTTGGCAATCGGCAGTGATCTGCCCCTCCTTGACCGCCGCTGGCAGACGGATCACGCGACTGAACGAACCGTGCGACCGCTCGACGCAGTGCCAAGTCTGCTGCTTCTCTTCCTTCTCTTCAGACCGTTGGCCGCTGATCCGCAACTGATCGCCCGAAACCTCGACGTCGAGCTCCTCCGGCTTCCAACCGGGAACATCCACCCGGACCGTGAGAGACGAGTCATTCTCGGCAATGTCGATGGGGGGAACTGCCAGCAACCCATTCCCCGAATTGCCATTCCAATCCAGTCGCATGCGGGACAGCAATTGCTCCATCTCGTCCTGAATGGTCTCCAGGGGATCGCGTCGAGCCCACGGACTCAACACATGGGAAATCTTCTTGGTCAATGCGGACATTGTTGCTCCTCACGGAATGTGAAAGGTCCAGACTGCCCAATCCAGACCAATGACTCCGGTCTGGGAAAAGGGCCCAAGCGCCCGTTACGGCGTGCTCCGTTCCAGAAAATCATCCTCTGCAGTTCTCATGATTCTCTACACCAACTGGCATGAGGCCATCGGTGAATTTCTGATTTGAGCATCGAGAAAAACCATGAGCTGTCCCAGTGGGACAAACTTTGCAAAATCGTACGAGCGCAGATCCGTTCAGACCTGCGACGTATTCCACGGGCTGCGGACTGGTTTCGGCCCATTCCGGCAACGGACCGCGCCTCCATTTTTCACGACCGCCGAGGCGGAAGAGAGTTCCGTCCGCCGACTCCTCCGGAAAATCGCCAGAGCGCCGACTTGGGGTGCCGACTTCCCCTTCACTTTTGCGAGGTCCCGGCAGTGGGCTTTGCCATCACCATCGAATTCTTCACCCACCTTGCAGCAAACCGCTCTTCATCCCACTGCGTTGAGTGTCAGTTCATCCAACGTCGCCAAACATCGATCCACTTCACCCGCAGTGTTGTAATGCAGAAAACCGATCCGCACGAGTCCCTCAGGTTCTAGTCCCAGTGCCTCTGTCAGTGGAAGGGCATAGAAGTTTCCATTCCAGGCGAAGATCCCCTCCCGGGCCAAGTGTTCCGCCAGCTCCAGAGGAGCGATTTGTTGATGCCGGAGTCCAAACGTCGCCACGCGCTCCCCCAAACGGGCTGTGTCGGCGATCCCAAACAGTCGGATCGAGGGGATCTTGGCTATTCCCTCCAGAAACTGCCGGGCCAACCTCTCCTCATGGTCCCGAATCCCCTGGTAGGCAGCCATCAAGGCGGCCCGGCGAGTTACCACACGCGGCTGCAATTCTCGTCCCAGCCGCTCCAGGTATCCGATGGCCGCCCCCACACCGGCGAGGCATTCATGATTCTGGGTCCCAGTCATCCACTTGCCGGGCAGCGAGTTGGTCGCGGGGCGAACCTTGTACGCTGACAATTGCTCAAGCCGCTCTCGCCGCCCCCACAGCACGCCGACATGGGGGCCAAAGAACTTGTAGGCCGAAGCCAGGCACCAGTCACAATCCCAGGCCTCGATTTCGGGCAATCGGTGCGGGGCCGCATGGACGGCATCCACCACCACTTCCGCCCCCACGGCATGTGCCAGGCGGCAGATCTCAGGAATTGGATTGATTGTTCCGACGGCATTTGAGGCCGCCCCGACCGCCACCAACCGGGTTCGATTCGTCAACAGGCGGCGCAGATGGTCGAGATCCAACGTGCAGTCATCGGCTCGAATGGCGAGATGCTGAACCGTCACCCCAGCGTCGCGAGCCGCCAACACCCACGGGGACACGTTCGCATCATGATCGAGTCTGGTCACGACGATCTCGTCACCGGGATTCCATCCCCGCGCCAGGGTCCGGCTGAGCTGAAAGCTCAGCGTGGTCATATTCGCGCCAAAGATCACACAGTCGGGATCCGCCACCCCAAGAAAATCAGCGACGGCCGCATGGACCTGCTCCAGCAACGCATCGCTCTCGCGACTGGTCGCAAACACGCCGCCATGATTGGCGTTGGTGTGGCGCAGGTAGTGGGCGGTGGCCTCAATGACACACTCGGGCGTCTGGCTACCGGCCGGGCCATCGAAGAATACCGCGGGCCGCCCGCCGATCTCCCGTGTCAGAGCCGGAAACTGAGACCGGCACCAGTCGATGGGAAAAAACCTTGAAGCAGTCGGGGAGTTGGCAGACATGGAGGCTCACAAGGTGCAAGGCCAGAGGAACTCAGGTGTGGTATGAGATTGCCGCCCTCACGACGGTCATTGACCAAACCAGAGCAGAGACACTGCGGGTTGACGCTCTCCCCAACCGCGCCTGGGTGGCTCAGAGACCGAGTCAATGCCGCTGGAGCAGGCAATCGCAGTCGATTCCGTCTCGCGACCAGTGTATCTTCGCCAAAAGAAAATGCGTACGCCGTGGCCATCAGAGCAGCGTCGCTTCAGCCCATCCTCCAGCGTGGGTTGGTGACTGGAAACAAGCACAATCAGTTCATTCTCCCGGCACAGCTCATCCGTCACGCCAGTTGCCTCAAGCATGACACCAGGAAGCCTGCAGGACATCACCAAGCAACGAAACACGGACAGCCATGTCGAATTCTCCCCCGTCACACCGTGTTGGATGATTTTGGTTGAGTGATTTTGAATGTGGCCAATCAGGACTGCAGCCTCAGTCGCCTGCCGTCGTTGCGGATGACAGGTTTTCTGCGATCACATATCCGCACACGGCATGAAACTTCGACGCAGGACTGCGCCCTTCACCAAGAAGCCCCAACCCCGTCGAAT
>JBKCTR010000622.1:0-3321 GCA_046318755.1 Planctomycetaceae bacterium | reverse complement strand
CCACAAGGAACAGGGCGATCACGAGGCAGACGGCGCTCAACGTGACCGCGAACAATGGCTCTGGCAGCAGCCACAAGGTGGCCCTGACCCAGACTGGTTCCCGCAGACGAATGCGCCACTCGGGCTCTTCGTCTGGCTCGTCTGTCGCGTCATTCCAGTCGGATGCCATCGTGTTCCGGCCTCAGGTGAAGATCTTCAGCGACAGCGGATACCTCCAGACCACCCCGTCATTCGCCTTCACCGCCCCCACCAGCGGGAAGATCACACCCAGCAGCAGCAGGCCCAACAGCAGGGGAATGCCAATCAGGAAGAAAAACAGAAACAGACAACACGTTCCATAGATCAACTCGCTGACAATCCAGTTAGCCACCACCTTGCCGTGGGCGTCGATTTCGGGCGATTCGTGCTTCTTCCACTGCCAGAGCACGAGCGGCAAGACCAGCCCCCCCAGGGGAACGACATACCCGGCGAACTGCGACAGGTGAATCAACAGGGCCCACTGCCGCAGTTCACGCTCCTGGTCTGATTCCTGCTCGTCCAGCTCGTCCCCTGGTTCTTCATCCCTCTGTAACAGTTCGGCCGGCCCCCGCTCGTCTGCCTCGTCGAACTCGACCTGTGTCGGGCGGGGAGAACCCGCCGGTCTCAGCAGCCGTGACTTGGCCAGCGCGTATTCTTCGTCATCGATCGCTCCCGTTTCATGCAGGGCATTGAGCTTGCGCAATTCCTCAACCAGGTCCATGGCTCTCCCCCAAATCGACAGATCTGCCGGTCTCCAGCGGCACCACGATACCAAACTTCGACCAGCCCCTTCACCCCTGTGCGGCCGCACAGAACGGGATTGCCGTTGGACTGGGGACGGAAACCACATGGGATCACCGACCGGGCTGGGTTCAGGCAACCACCGGTTCTCGCTGCGGCGAAGCCTGCCTGGCGCGCGACGATCGGGGAAATGGGGGGAACATCGCGGGCGGGCCGAACCAACCGAAAGGTTCCGGAAATCCACCGGGTGGCCCCCGCTGTTCAGCGATCGGTGGCTTCGACCGATCGGAGACGATTGTTGAGCGACTCCCAGGCCGTTCGCAATGCCTCATTGGCCGGGTCAATGTCGAGGCGGACGCGGGCGAGCGCCAACGGCGCTTCGACAAACGACTGCCGCAGGGCGGGGTCCAGACACGACGCGGGGAGATCGAGAATCCAATTCGCCAATTGAATCTGGTCGAGCAACCGCGGCGAGTTGTCTTTTTCGGCGCCGTGCAGTTCCGACAGCAACTCCTCGGCACGCTTCAGCAACTCGGCAATCTTCTCAAGCCGACCTGTCGAGACCATGTTCGTCAGACGCCATCGCAGCAGATTGAATTCCATGCGGCGGAACTGGGATATATAGCCTGGTCGCAACTGCAAGTTGGCTTGCGCGGCAGAGAACAATTCCTCAAAGCTGGCCTCCGAACCCGCGAAGTCTCCCAGGGAGTTGCGAAGTTGGCCTTGCAACGACAGCATGGCGATCATCCCTCCCAACGCGAGGCTGTCTGGTGATTGGACTTGGTGGAGGACCCTCTGCCGGACCAGGGACCTATCCGCGAGGGCCAGGGCCGGCAGCCGATGCCCCTGTCTCCAGAGGGTGCTGACGACAAGAATTTCTTTTTCCACTCCCAGGGGGCGTTCGGGATCGGTGGCCCATGTGTGACTGACATCGATCAACTCGGTCAGGGTGCGAGCGGCTTCCTCCGGACGATTGAGCCGGGACGTGAGGTCCCAGCGCAGGAACAGGAACTGGGCTTGCAAATTCCGCATTTCCTGGGACTGCGTGAAGCGCCGTGCGATATCGAGAGAGAGATCGAGGTCCTCCAGGGCGGCATCCATCCGGCCAAAACGCCGTTCGGCGGTGATGCTCATGGCCCCCAACCAGTTCGCCAGGGCGACGGCCGTTTCGGCGTCGTGGGGGTTGAGCGCGTCGACCTGGCTGTGGAACATCTGGCGGACAGGGTGCAGTGTCTCCCATTGCTCCTCCGTCACAGTCGGGATCGAAGTCAGGAGTTTCAGCGTGACGGGGGTGATGAGTTTCAATTGCTGCAGGATCTGGATCCGGGCCTGTTTTTCGGCGTCGGCAGCCAGTTGTGACTGGAACAGGGCCCCGTCGACCTTTTGCTTTTCGATCTCCAGCGCCGCCAGGGTCCGGCCCTGGATCCAGAAGTGATAGGTGATCCCCAGGCTCAACGCGGCCAACAGCAGGGAAAACAGGGCCGCTGTGATGGCCTGGGCGGGACGACGGCGAATCCACTTGCCGAGGCGTTCCCACGTGGAATACGGGCGTGCCGCGATCGGACGCCCCTCGAGGAAGTGAACCAGGTCGGTTGTCAGTTCGGCCGCCGAGCGCTACCGCTCGGCGGGACGGGCACGAAGGGACTTGGCGACGATGGTGGCGAGATCCACGGGGACTTCCGGCCGGAGTTCCGGAATCCAGGGGGGGACCTCCCAGGCCACCTGGACCAGTGTTTCGACGGGCGAGTTTCCCTGATGGGGTGGGCGCCCCGTCAATGCGGCGAAGGCCACGGCACCCAGCCCGTAGACGTCACAGGCAATCCCCGGAACTCCCAATTCGGGGACGAGACCTGTTTGTTCCGGTGCCAGGTAGGAAGGGGTGCCGACCGTTGTCCCCGGCATCGCCTGATGCAGGTCGTCGGTTTCATCCTGGGCGAGGCCGAAGTCGGTCAGTTTGGCGATTCGCGGTGCGGCGTCCGTCGAGCCGTCCAGCAGCACATTCGCCGGCTTGAGATCACGATGGATGATCCCCAGCGCGTGCACGGCCTCGATCGCTGAAGACAACTGACACATCAGCCTCGCCACTTCGAGCGGATCGAGGGGGCCCTGATCGATCTGGTTCTGAAGACTTCCTCCGGCCACCCACTCCATGACAATGTGGGCCGACTGATCGACCAGTTCCATTTCATGGATCGCGACGATGTGGGGATGTCGCAGTCGGGCGAGGGCGTGAGCTTCGCCCCGGATCCGATGCCGTCCCCGCTGCAAGGCCTCGGCCGACAAGACCTTGATCGCCACAGTTCGGTTTAGCGACACCTGCTGGGCACGATAGACGGTTCCCGAGCTCCCCTGCCCCACGAGGGTGAGATCGGTGAATCCAGGCAGAGAGGGGGCCGGCTCGGCCGCGAGCGGCACGGGTCGCCGGGCCGCGCGGGGGGGATATTGGATGGCAAACGACAGCAGCATTCGGGCGAGTTGGGGATTTCGGCAGGTCTCGCGGTTTTTTCGCGAGAGGTCGAATCCGGAGAAATCGGTCAGGGAGGCCAGAACGGCCTCGCAATG
>JBKCTR010000621.1:0-3540 GCA_046318755.1 Planctomycetaceae bacterium | reverse complement strand
CGGTCGAGCACACCGGCAAGGCCTTCCTCGGGCTCACGTTCAACTGTGCCCACTGCCACGACCACAAATACGACCCGATCGCCCAGACCGATTACTTCGGGCTGCGGGCGTTCTTCGAGCCGATCGCGATCCGCCAGGACCGGCTTCCTGGCGAGGCCGATCCGGGCCCGTTCCAGGAATACAACTACAGCACGCTGCGGAAGATTCAGCGGCTGGGAATGGTGAGCATCTACGACAAAACCCCCGACGCCCCCACTTGGTTGTACACGGGGGGGGACGAGCGGAATCGGGTCAAGGAGAAGGGGTCGCTGCCACCCACTCTGCCCGCGTTCCTCAAAGCCCAGGTGCCGCTGGAGATTCAGCCGATCGAGCTTCCTCCGCAAGGCTACTACCCCGGATTGAATCCGGAGTTGCGGCAGACGGTTCGCGAAGACGCCCGGCGGGCGGTGGCCGCCGCCGAGCAGAATCTCGCGCAGGTAAAGTCTCTCGATCCGATGGTTCCGCCGGCAATCCGCGAAGAGCTGGCCGCCGCCGGGCTGGCACTCGAACAGGCGAAGATGGCGGCGGTGCAGGGGGGAAACAACGGGCCTCTCGTCGGCCAGCAGTCGCTGTTGTTCGACGCCACCCAGGGACGGCGCGTGCTGATGAACCGGCTGCCCGGGTTGAAAGAACTGCGTGACGGTTTCGCCATCGAGTTTCAGGTGCGGTTGCTCAGCACCGGCCATTTCAACTTCCAGCTCGCCAAGCACCTGATTGAGGGGCTGACTGCCGGTTATGTGGCCTTCGACCAGGGGAGGATCATGTCGTACCAGCCCGGCACCTTCACCGAATTCGAAGCGGGCAAGTTCAACCGTGACGGCGGGCAGGACCGCTTCCACGTGAAGCTCGTGCTGCAGACCACCGCCAACACGATGCTGCTGTCGGTCCGCTCGCTGTCCGACAATCAACTGCTGGTCGATTCCATTCCTGTTGCGACGCATGTCTGGAACCCGGTGGGAGATTCCACCAAGGGGATCTCGTTCGACGCCCGGACGGGAAGTGTGGCGGCGATTGACGAGCTGATCCTTACCGAGGGCCCGGCCGTTCCCGATCAGCCGGGAGAGGTGGTGGCCCATTTCGACTTCGAACCCCCCGCCTATGCCGGGGGCCGCGATGTGGTCGGTTTGGGAAGCTGGGAGGCGTCGAGTTATGGCATGGCCCCCGCCACGTCGCTGCTGACCGATGTGCTGCAACCCAGTGCGCTGGCACCGCTGGAGCAGCGGTTGGCCGCCGCCCGCCGGCAGGTGCAACTGCCCGCACTGCGCTTGCAGGCGGCTGAAACGCAAAAGGCAGCGGCGCAGGCGGGGCTGCGGGCTGTGGAAGCCCGGATCACCGCCGATCAGGCGCGGTTCGTCCCCTCGAGTGGGCTCTCGCCCGAGGCGGCTCCCCAAGCCGCCCAGCAGGCCGAACGGGACGCCGCTCTGGCCGCCGCCCAAACGGCCTTGCTCCAGGCCGAACTGGCCCTGACGAATGCCGAGGCCAAACCGGCCTCCGATGCCAATCGGGCCAAAGAGATCGAGGCGGCCCGGGCGCAGCAAACAGCCGCTGCGAAGGGGCGGGAAACCGCCGAGGCAGCCCTCGCCCAGCCACTCACGGGCAGCTACACCCCATTGAGCCAGACCTATCCCACCGCGAGCACCGGCCGTCGAGCCGCCCTGGCTCGCGCGATCATCGACCGCCGCAATCCGCTGACCGCCCGGGTCGCGGTCAACCACATCTGGATGCGGCATTTCCATCAGCCGTTGGTCTCGAGCACGTTCGATTTTGGCCGCAATGGAACCCTCCCCACGCATCCGGAACTGCTCGACTGGCTGGCCGTCGAGCTGATGGACTCGGGCTGGAGCATGAAGCACCTGCACCGCCTGCTGGTGACCAGCGAGGCGTACCAGCGCAGCTCGGCGGTGGGCGATTCCCCCGCGGCGGCAAGTGACCCCGAGAATCGGCAATTGTGGCGGATGAATGTCGGGCGGATGGAGGCCGAGGTGGTGCGCGACAGCCTGCTGGCGGTCTCGGGCCGACTCGATCCGACTCTGGGGGGGCAGGAACTGGAAAACAAAGACTCCCTGACCACCTTCCGGCGCAGTCTCTATTACTGCTGCCAACCCGAAGAAGACGGCAAGAGCCAATTGGGAATGCTGTTCGACGGCCCGGAACCGTCCGACTGCTACCGTCGGTCGCGCACCATCATTCCCCAGCAGGCGCTGGCCCTCAGCAACAGCGACCTGGCGCACGAGCTCTCGGCCCGGCTGGCCGGTCAGATTCACGAGGCGCTGCGTCCCGCCGAACGGCAGGGGGTGGCCCCGTTCATCGTGCGGGCCTATCAGCAGATTTTGTCGCGCAGTCCCACCCCGGCGGAACTGGAGGCCTGCGCCCAATTCCTGCAGGGCCCCGCCCCCACTCCCGAGGCGGCCCGGTCGGGGCTGGTGCGGGTGCTGCTCAATCACAACGACTTCGTGGCGATCCGGTAACGACTCAGGTCTCTCCCATGCATCCCAACCAGTCCTCCCCGTTTTCCTGCTGCACGCCCCACCCCAGACGGGCCTTCCTGGCCGACTTTGGCATGGGGTTCACCGGCCTGGCCCTCTCGGCTCTGCTGGCCGGCGACGGTGTGCAGCGGGCCGCGGCTGAAGAACCCGTCCCGGTCGAGCCCCTTCCGCCGCTTCCCGCCCCCCGGGCGAAGTCGGTCATCTGGATCTTCCTGTCGGGGGGTTACAGCCACGTCGAGACGTTCGACCCCAAGCCCGCCCTCAACGAGCACGCCGGCAAAACGTTCGACAAGACCCCCTTCGAAAATCCCCTCAACTCTCCGCTGCACCGCGCCCGGTTTCGATCGGTTCCGGCCGAAGAGATCAACGTCCGCGATGTCTATCCCACCATCTATCCGATGCAGGTGGGCTGGAAGAAGCACGGTCAGGCGGGAATCGAGGTGACCGACTGGTGGCCCCACCTCGCGACCTGCGTGGACGACCTCTGCTTCGTCCGCAACATGTGGACCACCGACAATGACCACGCCGCTGAAAATCAGATTCACACCGGCCGGCACCGCCTGGACGAGCCCCAGCCGTCGATTGGCGCCTGGGCCACTTACGGTCTCGGTTCAATCAACGACAACCTGCCGCAGTTTGTGGTGCTGGGAGGCCCGACGCGTTCCGACACCCGCCAGTCGATCGATTCGTACTACCTGGGCCCCCAATTTGCCGGTGTTCCGCTGGCGCTTGATCCGAACAACCCGCTGCCGTTCGGGAAGCGCCAGGCCCAGCAGACCGCCGAACAGCAGCAGCGCGAGTTCGACCTGGTGAACCGGTTGAATGGCCTGGCGGCGGTCGAGTACCCCGAAGATGCCGAGCTGCGAGCCCGCATTCGCGCCTATGAACTGGCCTACCGCATGCAGGCCGCCGTCCCCGAGGCGATCGACTTCGCCCAGGAGTCCGCCGTCACAACGCAGATGTATGGAATCGACAACGACGCCACCAAGGTCGCTGGGCAACGGCTGCTCGCGGC
>JBKCTR010000620.1:0-5011 GCA_046318755.1 Planctomycetaceae bacterium | reverse complement strand
TTGGGTGGGGAACTCCGAGAGCCGCCAGCGGGTTCGGGCGATGACCGAGTTGTCGACCGGATCGGCGACCGTATCTTCGATCTGCACCGCCCCCCAGGAGAGTTCGTCGCACCACCAGACCTGCCGACGGTAACGGGCCGTTGGCAGATGAGGGGCTGCCTGGTGCAGCACCGAGGCCGAGACCAGCCGGCATTCGAACGCGTCTTCGCGCAGCCGGGTGCGAATGTAGCGGGGGCGAGGATCGATGCGATAACCGACATTCGCCGGTAACCCGGCGAAGAATTGGCGCAGCAGACCGTCTGCCTCGGGCAGTTCCTGGGTCGACCCGGGAGAGATCAGCCGGGGGGCCAGAGAGTTCGATTCCTGCAGCTTGCCGCGCACAGTGTCAGGGAACTTGAACTCCAGCGTGGCCGCCGGAGGAAGTTCAACGCCCGGCAACAAGGCGGCCAGAGGCTCGACCCGGCAGAGCAGTGGGGTGTTGGGGGCGGAGCGATGAAACGAAAGGCTGAATTCCCGCACCCCACCCGCTGTTCCCACAGCGGCGTAACGGGCGACCAAAGGGCGCAGCGGGTCGGCGAGTTGGGGCCCGTCCAGGATCCACGAGGGGGCTGTCTCGGCGGTGGAAGCTACCTCGCTGGCGGTTGGGAACCACTTCTGCCACAGGGGAGACAACCAGGGAAGTTGCCAGGGATTGTCGCGGGGAATGGTGATGGAGTAGACCGAGATTCCCAGCAGGCAGGCAACCAAAAGCTGCCGTCCCCGGGACGACTGCCAACGATCGAGCACGGGGACGAGCGCGAGCACCCACAGGGGAATCAGCCAGAAGGCCCAGCGCAGTCCGCTGGTCACCCCGCCGTAGTTGTAGCTCTGCTTGCGAGAGAGGTAGAACGCGAGGACCCAGAGGGTCAGCCCCAGGCCACTCCCCAGCACGAATTTGGAAACAGTATTCCGGTAACTGGAGCGGGACACCCACGCCACGAGAGTCACCAGAAAGATCGGCGTCAGCGAGAAAATGCCGTGGTGCCCGAACGTGCAATGAAACAGATACACCCAGGGAGATGATTCCCCCCGGTCAATGGCCGAGGGATTGAGCCAGTAGCTGGGAACCCCCCCAACAACATAGTGGTAGGGGTTATTGGCGGCGGATCCAAAAGAGGCGTAGATGGGGACGAGGCGACCGGTGGCCTGCCAATTGCTGACGAAAAACACCCCCAGCGGAATGAGCGCGGCGGGAACGAACCAGGTGAGGGTCTGTCGCCAATTGGCGCGTGAGGCGACGGCGAAAGCCACCAGGCCCCAGGGGGCAGCGGGCAGTTCGCAGCAGGTGCAGGCGGCCGAGAAGAGGCCGGCCAGCGCGAAGTGGATGGCCTGGGCTGGGCCGCTCAGCAGCCGAAATACCGCGGCCAGCGAGAAGATCAGGCAGATTGCCGCAGGGGTGTGGTTGTTGAGTGTGATCAGAAACGGGGTGAGGAATGTTCCCGTCGCCGCCAGCAGCAGGGTGAAGAGACGGGCGAAGTCGGACTGGGCGAGGCGGTCGAGAAGTCGGGCCAGCACCAGCAGTGCCACAACCCAGGGGAGCAGGTTGAACAGCAGCAAGACGGCATGGGCCGCTTCGTGCGGGTGAGAGTCGAGACTCTGCCCGGTGACCCGCCGAACCACCCAGTAGACGGGGGTAACCAGCAGCGCGACGAAGGGGGGTTTCGACGAGTAGAAGTGCCCATCGACGTGGACCTTGTCGATTGTGTCCCACCCGGGGCGGGCGATGATTTCATCGATTTGCCAGGTGCCCCGCTCGGCGAGCGACCAGACGGTGCACCAGCGCGAGCGATCGTTGGCGCTGAAAAACGGGGAATGAGCCGGGCGGGCTTCCGGCCAGCGATCGGGGCTGTATTTGACAGTCGCCGTCTGAATCTGCGCCCAACCCTGGCCCGCCGCGAGGGCGATGATGGCCAGTGCCAGGCCCCACCACCACGATGGGGGGACCGGTGTGGAAAGCGGCGGGGGGGCGGTGTCGCGTGAGTCGCTCATGGGGGCTGGGCGAGCGACGGCCAGTCCGACATGCGGGAGATGTCAGGCCAGCAGATCGCGCAGGGAGAAGTGAAACGGACCGAGCTTGCCGCCGTAGTTTCCGGCGGTCACCCGCAGCAGTCCGGGGTGGCGACAGGCGGCATGCAAGCCGGCCCGCATCGCGGCGGCCACCGCCGACTCGGTCAGCCCGTCGATCACAATCTCGTAAACGGACGTGATCTCGGGAGGCAGTTCCGAATTGACGACGCCGCGCAGGGTGGGGCAGTACGCCTCGTTGGTGCTGGCCTTGAGGGACTTGTACTTGGAGCCGACCTTGCTGCCCGACCGGACCACTCCCCCGGGGAACGGCAAGACACAGTCGGGAACGCGGCGGATCGCCCGGGTGGCCCATTCCGCGGCGGCCAAACCCGCGGCCTGATCAGCGGCCAGCAGCAGCAGGTTCCCCCCGGCCACTCCCTTCACAGTCCCCAGTTTTTCTTCGCAGACGAATTCGCCGTCCATCACGGGGACCCGCCAGAAGCGGCGATCGCCGAGTTTCTTCGAGCTCTGCCAGGTGTCTCCAAAAAACCGCAATTGACCTCCGACCGAGATCTGCCGGTCGGGCGCGCATCCTTCAATCCCATTGAAGCAGGCGGTGGTGGGACAGGTGAGCACACTCTGGCCCACGCGATGCACCAGGGCTTTGGCCAGGGCGTCGCGACTGAACGCGAAGGCCAGCACGCTGACCCCGGGACGACCATCGGGGGTTTCCGATTCGGGCAGGAACCGCTCGATGCCCGCCTCGCAGTCGCAGGCGATCACGCTGGTGGCATTGCCCGTCATCACGGTCGCCGCCGTCCACGCCCATTTGCGCGTGCTGGCGGTGATGATCAACCGGGTCCCGGTGATGGGAAACGCCTCGGCGAAGGTATCGACAATCTCAACGCCGTCCAGCAGCAACGGTGCGGATGCGGTCGTCACAATGGGGCCATCCTTTGCAAAATGTCGACAGCCTGTCGTAGCGGAGTGCCGCGGCGACAGGCTGCTCAAGACCAGGTCGGGTTACTTCCCGGCGGCGTCGCTGATCGACTTCTCGTGCCAGGCCTTTGAAACTTCGGGATTCGGGGTGGCATCTCCCATCTCCAGCCCCATCACCCAGCGGATCCCGCCGATCAACGAGTCGCGGAACTTGGGGTTGGCCCAAGTCTCGGCATTGTGACCGAGGTTGGTGTAGAAGACCCGGCCGTCGCCGTAGTTCTTCACCCACGCCACGGGGACATGGTAGGGTTTCTTCGTGCCCGTCTTGGCCATGTTGAGGCTCATCAGCACGTGGACTTTCTCGGGCTGCCAGTTCTTGTACTGGTAGATTTCGTCGCGGATCTGGAACTCATCTCCCCAGACCTTCATGGCGGGGTGATTCTTGTCGTGCACGGTGATGGTGACGGTGTCGCCGGCGTTCCAGGGATGCCCGTCGAAGGTGCCGCCAATCATGTCCCAGTACGGCTGGTAGCCGCCGTAAGTGTCGGTGGACGAGTGGGTGGCGATGAAGCCGTGCCCCTTCTGCTTCAGCCAGGTGTTGAAGAAGAAGTCGAGCGCTGGCTCGGGAATTTCGAGGCTGGGGCCCTGGGTGTAGAAGAACACCAGGTCGTACTTCTTGAGGTTTTCGGGGGTGAAGTCGGCGACGGGGTCCTGCGTGCAATCGACGGTGAAGAGCTTGGTCTGCTGGCCAATCTGCGTCACCGCGACTTCCGCGGGGGCCAACTGCTGTTCCTTGCGGCGGACCGGTTCGTGGGTGAACGTCTTGGAGGTGGTCACCATCAGCATGCGGGCCGGCTTCTCGGGGGCATCCGCCCCGAACGACACAGCCGAAAGACCGGCCCAAAGGCCGATGGCAAGAGGGATTGCCAGGAAACGATCGAGTCGCGACAGGCGCATGGGGCGGTCTCGTGATGAGGCGGGGAAGACAACGGCCAAAATCTTCCCGCACACCCGTGTTGCGTTCCTGGTGTCGCTGGGGAAGACTGGTCAGACGGCCTATATTAAGAGTGATGGGTGCGATTCGCCAGACCACGCGTTGGCCGATGCCGATGCGTGCAGTTCCCGCGGCTGCATCGATCTTGCCATTGCGGTTTCGAGCTTCTCGCGGCACGTGTGCTCTCGATCGCCAACCTTCTTCCCGGCTCATTTCATGTCGAACGGTTTTCTGGGTTATCCGGCCTCGTTCATGCTGGATGTGGTGGTGTGTGCCCTGCTGGTGGTGGTTCCGCTGCTGATCTTCAACATTTCGGTGGTGCGCTGGGGTGGGAACTATCAGTTGCACAAGCGCCTGCAGTTGCTGCTGGCCGCCGTACTGCTGCTGGCCGTGGGGCTGTTCGAGGTCGACATGCAGTGGCAGGGGGGGGTGAATGCGATTCTGGCCAAGCGGGCGCGGCCCCTGAATCCAGAGGAACTGGCCAGCTTCCGTTGGTTGTTGTTCGTGCACCTGTTCTTCGCGATTTCGACCGTGTTCCTGTGGACGGCGACGGTGGTTCTGGCGTGGCGGCGGTTCCCGACCCCGGCCCGACCGGCAGCGCACAGCCGCCTGCACAAGATTCTGGGTTGGTTGTCGGCACTCGACATCACCGGGACTGCCGTGACCGGATTGCTGGTGTACTACTACGGATTCATGGTTCCGTAGCTCAATTCCCGGTGACCAGGAAGACCGACCGTCAGGGACGGAGACAAACTGGGCCGCCGGACAGCCAGGGCTGCCAGTTCAACAGGGCTGCCAGACAGCAGGGCTGCCGACCGCAGGCCGACGGGGCCGCCGGCAGGCTTTTTCCGGGTTGGGGGCTGACCCTGTTCGGAGGCCTTGGCATCGAGCGGGGGCGGGTCGCTGGCTTGCCGGAATTCAGCCGAGTTGGGGCGACGGTGACTTGGTCCGGGTGATAGAATCGGACAAGTTTCTTCGACGGCACTTTTGGCTCTCGCCCGCGCATGGCTCGGTTGCAACCCTCTCGGACCC
>JBKCTR010000619.1:0-1934 GCA_046318755.1 Planctomycetaceae bacterium | reverse complement strand
TGGTCGTACAACGGCTGATCGCTCGGCCGCTGCATCTTCGAAATCAGCACGAGGTAATCGGGCAGGTCGCGGTTTTCACTCCCCAGGCCGTAGCTGGCCCACGCCCCGGCACTCGGCCGCCCGGGAATCTGGTGACCGGTCAGAAAGCGGGTCATCGCCGGGGCATGGTTGATCTGGTCGGTGAACATCGACTTGATAAAGCACAATTCATCCGCCACCCGTTGGGTATGGGGCAGCCAGTCGCTCACGGTCGCGCCGCTGTCGCCGCAGGGGCGGAACTCCGACCGCGCCGGCAGAATCAACTGCTTTTGGCTGGCGGTCATCGTGGTCAGCCGTTGCCCCTGCCGGACCGATTCGGGCAGCTCCTTCCCCGCCCACTCGGCCAAGCCTGGTTTATGGTCGTACAGCTCCAACTGCGAGGGGCCCCCCGACTGGGTCAGAAAGATCACCCGGCGGGCCGTCGGGGCGAATTGCTGCCGGATTTGGGCGAGCACTCCGTCCTCAGCCGCGGCCCGTCGCGGCGGAAGCAGTTCTCCCAAAGCCAGCGCCCCCAGGGCGACCCCGGTGGTCCGCGTGAGGAACACCCGCCGGGCCAGTTGCGTGGCGGGAGAGACGTCGGGCCGATCGCAGACCGGGTCATTCATGCGTCACCGCCTCATCGAGATTGAGGACGAGGTTGGCGATCAGGAACAAGGCGGCCGCTTCCGACGCGGTCCTGCGCTCGGTTGGGGTCAGCAGCAGATCGGGGCGGCTATCGGCCAGATTGCGCCCGGCATTCTCCAGGGCCAGGTCGGCCTCGGCGGAATGCTGTTGGTACCACGTGTTGGCGCGGTCGTACTCCCGTTGCAAGATGGCCAGTTCCCGGGGTTCGGGGGCGCGCCCCAGCACCCGGCGGGCAATGCTCGCGCAACGCTTCGCCGGTTCATTCGAGTCGCGCAGAGCCGCGATGGCCAGGGCGTAGGCCGCGTTGAGGTAGCTGGCGTCGTTCAGCAGGGTCAGCGCCTGCAGAGGGGTGTTGGTGCGGGGCAGCCGCACTTCGCACACCCGGCGTTGGGCCGAGTCAAACAAAAACGTCGGGGCCACCGCCCGCCGCCAGAACGCATACAGCGACCGCCGATACTGCGCCGGCCCCTCACTGGGGTCGTAATGAAAACGACCCATGAAGTTTTCTTCCCAGATCCCCTCGGGTTGGAACGGTCGGACGGGCGGGCCGCCGATCAACGGCGAGAGCAGCCCGGCCGCTTGCAGTGCGGCATCCCGCAGCATCCAACTGGGCAACCGGTGCCGGGGAGCCCGCGCCAGCCAGCGGTTGTCTGGATCGCGAGCGAGTCCCTCGGGCGTGATCACGGAAGACTGCCGGTAGGTCTCGCTGGTGAGGATGATTCGGACCAGATGCTTCACATCCCATCCGCTCTCGACGAATTCGACCGCCAGCCAATCGAGCAGTTCAGGATGGGTGGGACGTTCTCCCTGCAGGCCGAAATCTTCAGTGGTGCGGACCAGCCCGGTGCCCAGCAGCATCTGCCACACCTGGTTGACGAAGACCCGCGCGGTGAGGGGGTGGTCGGGGTGTGTCAGCCACTGCGCCAGCCCCAGCCGGGTGTAGGGGAACTCAGACGACCAGGGGGCAATCGCCCGGGGTACGCCGTGCAGCGTCGGCTCTCCCTTTTTGTCCCACTGCCCGCGCACCAGAACCTGCGTGGGACGCAGCTCCGCGCGGTCGGCCAGCACCTGCACGTCGACGCGGGCGGCGGCATTCACCTCTTCCAGTTGTTTGCGGGCCCGGGCCAGCCGGACGCGCGCCTCGACCACCGGGGCAAAATCGGTCAGGAACTGCTCGCGCAGCGCGGCCAGCAGCGGGCCGGCTGGTGGCGCCCCGGGGGCTGCCGACTGTTGGGTGAGTTGTTCGAACGGCGTGGGACCAACCGTTCGTG
>JBKCTR010000618.1:0-9604 GCA_046318755.1 Planctomycetaceae bacterium | reverse complement strand
TCGTAATGAAACACCGATTTTTTCGAGCGCATGTCGGTCGCGCGGTAGCTCCAGTCCAATTGACCACGCCGGATCTCACCGCGCTGCTCGACTGTGGCCGCCTGCAGGGGAGGAGCGGCCGGCTGCACGAAGACCATCAGGGCGAGGGGTCGGTCGAGTTCGAAGCCCAGGTCCGGGGTCACCTCCCCAAACCGCGATTCGCGCGACAGCTCGGCCGGTAGCAAGGCCCGCAGGGGTTGGTCAATCATGGGGGAACTCACCGTCAACTGCCGATCGGGGGGCGCACGCAGCGCCACCCGGTCTTGCCGCAGGTCAAACCGCAGCCGACCCGGGAGGGTGTTGTCGGCTGGATCGGGGACCCGGAGTTCCAGGGGATTCCCCTCCGCGGGGCCGATGAGTTCGAGGATCACCTCGAACGACTGGGTTTGCGCCTCGGCAAACTCCAGGCACAGCCGACGATCACCGCCATCGAGCAGTTCCCAGGTCTCACCCAACAGGACCGGTCCCTCAATTTGCCGGACCGTCATTCCCCGGGGGATGGTCCAGCGGACAGTCTGAATCTGGGTGCCTCCCGGGAGGTATCGAGCCCAGCAGCGGGTGGTGGTCGCCTGGCCGTCGAATTCGACCAGGTTCCAGCTTTCGACCCGGATCGCCTCCTGGCGGAGTGGAGTGTCGCCGGGGGCCGTATGCCATTGCAGTTCGTCCGCCTGGGCTCCCCATTCCTCGGGCAACCCAACCCGTGGGGGGGGATGATAGGTGGCTGCGGGTTGGACCAGCGTCCAATGACCGAGTCGCAGATCACCAGGAAGACGCAGCCGGGTGACGGCCGCGGCCGGCAGCGTCACCCGGCGTGCCCGCCGGAGCGTTTCATCGGGAATTGGCAACAGCCTCAGCACAATCTCGAGTTCGGTCAGCACATCCAGTGGAGAGGACACGAATTGGGAACTGGTCCCGGGGGTCTCATCTGGCAGGGGGACCGCGGGTGGGCGGGGTTCACCCCCCAAGGGGGCACCCAGAAGTTCGTTCGCCGCCAGGGCCACCACCAGACCGCCGGTGGCATCGGTTCGCCAGACGTCGTGGGGTCGCCCATTCACCAGACACGAAACCTCGTCGGCGAGCGTCAAACCCGAGAACTGCAGGGGAATTTCAATCGGCTCGGTCCCCACCCGCACTCCGCGGAGTCGGGCCTCCAGCAACTCTCTGGCAGGCAGGTCTCCCGGGGGAGTGGTGGGGAGAGTTTGCAGGGTTGTTTCCTGTGCCAGCCAGCGGGGCAGCGCGACCTGCCGCAGTGGTTCGGCCACATTGCCGCGAAACTCGGGTGACACATAAAGCCGTTCTTCGGCCACACCGCCGACATCCAGGGGAATGAGAATGTCCCCCAGCGATTCGAGGGGCCCCAACAGTGCGCGCGGCTGCCCCGCGGTCTGAGAGCGTGCACCGTCGGCGAGCCACAGGCACAATCCCAGTCCGGCCCCCAGGGTTCGCGACCAGCTTCCTGGCGGGCCGGATTCCCTCGGTGCGGAAAGGGAGAGGGGCCGCACCCGGCTGGGGGCGAGGCTGGCAATCCAGAAGGTGGGGACGACCAGCGAGATCAGGCAACCGAGGATCGCGCTTTGCCACAGTGGCCAGAGCAGCGGCGGGGTGACCCAGGCGGTGGTTCCCAAGAAGCCCAAGAGCAGTGCCACGGCAACCGCGGCCCGGCCTGGCCAGCGGTTTCGCACCACCAGCCCCAGGGCCAGGCTCAAGAGGCAGGCCGCCCATCCCAACCCTCGGGCCTCAGACCGGTGCCAGGTCGTCAAATGGATTCGGTTCGGAGATCCTGCCGCCTCACCCCGCCACAACCACTCGGGAATTGGTTCCGGGGAGGTCCCGTCGCGGCTTCCTTGAATCAAGCGCCGCCACTGGTCAGCCACCCAGGGGTTGACGCGGGGCTCGACCGAGCGTCGCCACCAGCCGTGGGAACCTGGGGCGGTCTGCTCGCCGATGGGCAGGAACTCGGCGGGGGGGGAGGAGAGCAGCAGGGTGGAGGAGAGGCGCAGCTCGAGCCGAGTCTTGATGACGGGCAAGTCGGGGACAGGGAGTTCCAGCAGACGCTGCCGCAGACCATGTTCCGCACCATCCTCCGACCGATACTGCACCACCACGAGCTGATGGGTGGTCCCCGATTTCCCGGCCGGCAGCAGGACCCCTTGCCGGAAACTTCCCGTGGGATCCAGAGGAGTGCCGATCTCCCCGTCGACCAGGACCCGGGGGGCTTCGGCCGAAGTGGGAAAACTCCAGCGCAGTTCCCAAGCGGTGTCCCGCGCGGGAACCTGCCAGCTCACTTCATATTCGCTCACTTCGTCCCCACCGGTGCTCAGTCGAACCCAGGTCCGGGCCTCGGAGATCCAGGTGGAGTGCGGCGCGGGGCCCCGTTCGCCGGCCGACCGCGGCGGCTCGGGAAGGTCTGCTCCCAGGGGTTTCTCGGGCACTGTTGGGGTTGGCTGGGGAAGTGACAGGTGGCCGCGGGCCTCTCCCGTGCAGACCACCATCCAGAGCGAGGGACCAAGGTCGGCCTTCCGGGAGAATTCGGCCAGAATGGAGGAGGACTTCCACTGCTCGGGAATGCGGTCGATCAGCCCAGCACGCGGCAACTCCGTGACCCAACAGCCTTCCGCCCCTTCCCAGGGGGCCGGTTTTTGTCCGGAGAGCAGGGTCACTTGCTCGGCCGCGCGTCCTTCGGCCGGCCGCACCAACGGGACGGGAACCGATCGCGCAAGACCGGTCCCTGGGCCCCGCAGCGACATCCTCAGCCGGACAGAGTGCTCGCTGTCGAGACGTTCCGGCAGTTCCACCACAACCTGCTGCCAGGCTCCCTGCGGCACCAAGGTCCAGTCGATGGTGCGGGGCTCGTCGTCTCCCCCCCCGGCCTCCTGGCGGACATCCAGCACGTCCCATTCAGCCGGCAACTGGCAGGCCACCGACCAGGTCGAACCCTCCCCCAACGTCCACACCAGATGGCACTCCGCCTGCCATTGAGGTTCGGTTTCGAGGACCGACAACGATTGGAAAGCCAGTCGTTGGGGGCCTTGCACCGGACTCAGCTCCAGTGTGGCGTCGGGGCTCAAACGACGGAATTCGAAGACTTCTCCATCCTGGGGAGAGGGGTCGTGGGCAAACTGTCGCAGGCCCGCATGGCTCAGGCTGGCCACCGGCTGAGCCCCCTGGATCCGAACCCCCAGGTGTCCTTCCAGCTCGAGTGCCCCAGGGGTGCCCAGGGTGGGCATTCGCCAAGCCTGGTTCAACGAGCCTGGCAGAAGTCCCCGCACTTCGACCCGCCGCAGCGGTCCCCGCAGCTTCTCGGGAAGCGGGATGAGCACCCGCCCGGGCGTCCCGGCAACTTCATTCCAGGAGGTCGCCTGGTCTCCATACAGCACACTGGCAATCCGCATCTCCTCGGGGACCGCCACTTCCACCGAGTCGACTTCCCCCTCCCAGGCGGCGAACTCGAACATGGCCCGCACCCGGGTCGCTTCGGGCCGCACCGTAAAGCTGATGTCAGGCCGGGCGGTCATTCGCGGGACCGATTCCCGCACCCCCGGGGCGGCAGCCACTCGCAGGCGAAACTCGTGATGCTGCCCCAGGTCGATCTGCCAGAGGCTCCAGCCTGGGGGGGACGCTTCCCGAGACAGCCGGCAATGCCCCACCGAGGTGGTCAGACGCAACCCTTCGGGCACCCGCAGATCGAGCCGGGTCACTTGGGCGGGGGGCAAGGCGATGGAGAACACCAGCGCGGTACCGAATCGTTCTCCATCGAGAGCCCAATCCCCTTCCAACCGCTGGCGCTGCGCCGGTCCCTCCGGTCCTTCCCGGCGCTCGCCCCCCAGGCTGCAGAATCCAAGGCGACCTGCGGCCGTCCGCCCCCAGGCCAAGCCCGGCCCAGCCACGTCTCCTGGCCGACCACCCTCAGTTCCCCAAGCCAGGCGGTGCAGCACAATCTGGCACGGCTCGAGCTCGACGAACCGCGGTTCCAGGTCGCGGTCTTCCAGAGTCCACCTCAGCCGCCCGTCGGTCAGCGAGTCTCCCAGCAGAGTGGCTTCGTAGTGGGCCCCGGCCAAGATGGGGGTCGCCGACCACGAACGCACCCGCCGAACGGCCCGCAGGGCCTCGTCCACCCGCTCTGTACTCCACGGCTCCCAGGGACCGGCGGGCCATTGCTCGGGTTGATTCGCGGGGACGAACAATCGCCGGACGACCGGCTCACCCCGAACTGGAGCGGGGGATTGTGCCGCCGCTCCTGTGGCGATCAGGGCCAGGGCGACTGCGGCAACGAGGCCGGCCCACCGGCAGCGGTTTTGTCCGCTGCGCCCCCAGTTCATGATCTCCCCCCGGAATACTGCGGTTCCAAACCCGAGCCTGGGCGCACCCCCCCAGGACGCACCAGTGTGGCATCCTGGGCCGAGGCAGCAGCCCCCGGCGATGGCGGGGTCTGCGCAGCGGGCGACGGCGGGGCCGGCAAGATCGAGCCCACCGGTGGAACCGGCGCTCCCCGGGGGACCGCCGTCTCGGCTGGTCGCCGCGACAGCCGATCGACCAGCAGGTAAAAGGCCAGCACTCCGCCACCCAACAGCGCCGGTTGCAGCCACAGCAGCACCAGATCCGTCCACCAAACCGCCGCCAAGGCCACGGTTGCGGCGGCGGCGACCCCCAGGGGCAGGCTCCGCAGGCTCTGCCACCGCCGAACCATCAGGCCCCCCACCAAGACCGCCCCCACCGCCGAGAGAATCAGCGGCAGCCGTCCGATGAACCGGGCTCCCAGTCGGGTCGTCCCGCGGGTGGTCTGCAGCAGATAGGAGTGGCTCTGGGGTTCGGGCTCAAATTTGGGCAAGCCCGGAATGTCTCCCACCCAACCGCGAAGATTGCCATCCGAATAGAGCGACTGCCGGCTCCAGCCCAGTCCCGTCCGCGCCCATTCATAGGCCGACGCAAACCCCTCGGACCGGGTGGCGAGGTACTGGTCGGCCGGAACCCAAACCTGCCAAAAGCTGGTCCCGGGAGTCTGGTCGGCGGGAAGTCGCGGTGCCGCGAGTTCAAGATCGAGACCTCGGGGGGGGATTTCGTGCGGTGGGCCCCGCAAATCGAGTGTCACGACCCCGCTGCCCTGCGAATTTCCCTCGGGACAGGCGATCGTCCAGGTGCTGGCTTCGGCTTCCGCCGACGGGGCCCGCCACTGCCCGGCCCGCTGCGCGTTCCACGAGGCAGTTTCCAACTGCCAGCCGACGGGTAACTCGCACCGCAGTGTCGACACTCCCGAGGAAACCAGGTACTGGGCTCGGGTTCGGACCGAGCCGTCTCCTCCCACCACCGTCCGCAGCCAGGCGCGATCGACCCGCGAAATCGCCTGGCGCGAGTTCAGATCGGGCCAACGGAGTGAAAGGGACTCCGCCGCTCCGTCCTGTTCCCAGACCGGAACTCCCCGGGGATTGAGCTTGCGGGTCCACGCATCACCCACGAGTTCCAGCGGCAATCCAGCGCTGTCGAGAATCTCGACCCGAGTCAACGCGGCGGGGGTGGTCAGCAGTTGCGGCAGAGGAATGGCCTGCGTTTCCTGTCGCCGGTCGTCCCCCTGGTCGGAAAGTTCAACCGCATACCGCACCAGGCATTCGAACCGCCCGATCCGGGGCGGGTTCAGGGGGACGGACACCACGCCGCGCCCCCGGTCGAACTGTGTGGGCAATCGCTCATCCCCAATCGAGACCTCGACTTCCGCCCCCAGCAGTGTCTCGGGAATTCGCCACGCCAGCTCGGTGGCCGGGGCGAATTCCACATCCAGCGGGAAGGTCTGCTCGACACGGACCAGCCGCTCTCGCAGGCGGATCACCGTCTCCTGGCGGGCCGAGATTCGACGATCCTGCCGTTGCAGTTCGAGCACCACCCGGCTCCCGGCCCCCTCGACCAGCCAGTCGCCCCGAAGGGTCAATCCGCGGGCTTCCGCGAGGGATTCCAGCTCGCCGATCGATTGGGGCCGCAGGGGGCGGTCTCCCACACTGCGCAGGCGAACGTCGAGATCGGTCGCCGCCTGGACCGACAGGCGGATCGGTTCCAGCCGCTGGACCTGACACACCGGCAGGCCAGTCTCGAACACGGTCTCCTCGTCGGCCATCTCTCGCAGGGAGCGCAACCGGAGCACCAGACTCCCTCCCACGGGATCGGTCAGTTCGACTTCGATGCGGTCCTCCGGCATCTGCGCCGCGACCACCCGCGCTTCGCCTCCCGAGGGAATCTCCACAGTGGGAGTGCTCCACCCGTCGGCATGGTAGGCGGGCCAGGCAATCGTCACCCGGTTGAGTGTTCCCCGTCGAATCTGCAGCCGCTGCTCACTGACCAGTTCGAGCTGACCGGGCCGGCACAGCAGGCGGTGCACCGGTTCGACACCCGCCAGGGGGGTCACCCGCTCGAACCGCAGGGGGAGTTGCAGCCGGCGGAAGAATCGATAGGCCAGACTGGCCTGACCAGCCCGGAGGTTGGCGGGAAGTTCCGACAGATTGACCCGATGCACAAACTGCCCGGCCGTCAGGTCACGGACACTGCGCAATTGCCCGACGACGGTGACCACCACGAACCCACTGTGGGCACTGGCGGCCTGCACATCGAAACCATCGAGGGTGAACGATTCCCCCGCGCGCGGTGGGGGGGCACGCAGCGTGTACTTCAACTCGAGCCCCCCCGTCACGGGGCGACGCAAGCGCACCTCGTAAGTTCCTGGTGAGCCAGGCACGGCGTCGCTGGTCAGAACATCGGGGCTTTCGAGACGCAGCAGCTCACTCCCTTCGGGCAGTCGGACCTGGAACTGTTCAATCCCCACTTGCTGGGCGGGAGACTGGATGCGTTGAGTCGCCTCGATGGTGGTCGATTCGTTCTCGACCAACGTGACCGCCACATGGGTGGTGACCTCGAACACGGGAGCTGAGGTCGACTGGGGAGGCAGCGGCTGCCAGGCCAGTTCGAGCCGTCCTTCGAGTCCCACCAGATCGACTTCGGTCTGACCATTGTCTTGACGCACTCCCACGGTCGTCCGTTCGCCACTCTTGACCGAGAGTCGGGTTCCCGGCAGTCGCAGTCGGGCAGTGGCCAGAGGGGCGGCCGGCAGCCCCAGCGCCAGCCGGCGGGGGAACTGCCGGGACAGCAACGGGACCCGCACTGGCAGGGTCAACTCGTGGCGCCCCTTCCCCCGCAGCCAGCAATCGAAGCCCGCTTCGGGGTCGAAGAGTCCGGGGGAAAACTCTCCCCCACCGGCATGGCGGATTTCCCCAGTCAGTTGAGCCTCGCGCAGTCCCAGGGGAATCCGCACCCAGCCCGCCTCCGCGGAGACCTGCACTTCCAGCTTCACCAGCAGGTCGGCGCTGTCTTGGTCGACACTCCCTTCGAGACGGACCCGGGTGGTGCTGGCCTCCGGCGGTCCGAGATGTTCCCGGGTCCGCAGAAACTTCAGGAAATCGTCGTAGGCGGCCCGATCGGGAATGGGAATCAGGCGGCCGTCCGCCGCGGGAAGATAGCGCAGATCGTCCCGGGTGTCGGCATTGCCGGAGACGGCCGGGTCAGCGCCCCGGGGTGATTCGGCGGTCTGGCCCCAGGCGCGGCCCGTCCCCGTGATCAGCAGGCTGATCAGCAGCAGCGGCAAGGAAGTCAGCAGCCGGCGGCCGGGCATGGGTCGGGTTGGGGGAACCGGGGAAGCGAAATCAACTCCACAAGATAATACGGTGCCGGAAAATGAGCCGGTAGGGGGGGCGGACATTCCACAGGGCGAAACAGGCAACTCGGCCGGGGTCCTGCGGTGCGTCAGCGAAGTTTGGCAGAATCGGTTCGCGGATTGGATTTGTTCAAGTTGGCGGCACCCAGGGACGACCGGGGCTCCGCGGCCGCAGAAGTGGTGCAACTGATACGATTGGAATTCCGTACGACGGGTTTTCAACCTGTCGGTGAATCGACGTGGGCCATCGAACGGCCCGTGATCCGAATCCCCGGCATGATCCCGTTGCGCAGGTGGCCGGTGTGCACCGACGCTGAGCCGCGTCGCCCTGTCGGCAACACCGTTTGACACTTGGGAGTTCGACAAACTGGAAGTTCGTCGCCACGTGCCGGGTTGTAGGATAGGTTTCCAACCTGTCCGGGAATCGACGTCGGCCATCGAACGGCCCATGACCCGCATCCCCGGCATGATCTCGTTGCGCAGGCGGGCCGGTGCGCAATGACGCTGGGCCGCGTTGTGCTGTCGGCAACGCGGGATCACACTTGCGAGGTGAACAGGTTAAAAACCTATTCTACGGACGGGCCTGACGCCCTTTAGACGGCGTCGATCTGGTGCGCGATGCGCAGCAGGCGGCGGACTTCGTCGAGGTGACACTGCAAATCGGCGGGGGTGTGTCGGCCCATCTCGGTCAGGCCCCGTTCAAAGTGCGCCAGCACCTCGGCTTCCGACCCCAATTCCCCCTCCAAACTCAGCAACAACTGACATGTCGCGACGTTTGGTTTAATAAAGCGGAATCCCAGCAGGTCGAATTCCTTGAGCCGGGCTTCCCCCCGGGCGACCCGGGCGCGGAGCGACTCCACCACCTGGGCCGACGTCGGCGCGGGGCGGGGAGTGGCAACCGGGGCCGGGGCCATCAGGGCGGGGGGCTGGATGCTGGGGGCGCGGGGGGCCTCCGGCTTCGGCGGTCCCTGCGGTTTCTTCCGGCGTTTGGGAAGTGCCGGGCCGAGCAGGGGGGAGCGGTCTTCTTCCGGGATGACGATTGCGGGTCTGGGCCGATCCAGATTTGTTCTCGGCCCATTGGGACGGGGGTTTTCCGATGGATGCCCAGCGGGCGGACACAGAGGTCCGCGCTCCCGCCGCGCTGTTGCTGGGTCCATTCGAGCGATTGTCTTGGGATGGATGCCCAGCGGAGCGGACACGGAGGTCCGCCCCCCCCGCCATCCTGTCTCTGGGCCCAGGCGGATGGTCTGCTCGGGTGGGCGTCCAGCGGGACGGGGGGCTGGGCTGATCCAGGGTTGTTCTCTGCCGATTGGTTCGGTGCTCGAATATGCGTGCCCAGCGGAACGGATCACACGGAGGTTCGCCCACCCGGGATGGTTGGATTTGAATCATCTCGCGGGTGCCCCATCACACGGTTTGAAAAGGGTACATCACGATGCCAACGACTTACCTGCCCAACCGCGTGAACCGGAAACACCCAATCAAGAGACCCCACGGACCATTTCGCCCTCACCCCATCCCTCTCCCGTGGCGGCGCGGGTTCTGTTGGGCGGAGTCGTCTCGCGGGAGAGGGGGCTGCGCGCGGCTTTCGCCGCTGGGGGAGACGGCGCGAGCGGTGTACTCCTGGCGGGGGTCACTCGCCCCGGTGTTGCCGGGGGTGTTACCATCGCAGCGTGCCGCCTTGGGTCGCGGCGGCGGATTTCGTGGGGGTGAGTGCGATGAAGGGTCCCGGAGTTCGGGTCGATCAGGATGTCCGGCGGGTCTGGCGATGTTCCCTGTGCGGGAAAGTCACCCGGACCGCGGGACGGGTCACCACGGCGGTCTGCCTCTGCACGGGTGAGCCCCGCTGGATGCAGTTGGAGCCGACCCCCCGCC
>JBKCTR010000617.1:0-3690 GCA_046318755.1 Planctomycetaceae bacterium | reverse complement strand
ACTATCCGAAGGGTGGCCCCGCGTATCCGATTACTCCCAACGATTGAGATGTCTTGTCGGCATTCACACAATCCAAAAACAGACGACTGCAACAGCGGTCGGCAGCAAGGCTCCCGCGAGGAGGCCAAGAGGACTGATTCCTTCACCCTGGAAGACTCGCGAAGTCTGCAGGATTCCAGCACCTGCGGGATTGGGGGCATTGGCGATCACGGTCAGTCCTCCCCCTGTCACCGCGCCGGCGACCAGCGCGTACTGCAGGTCGGGCGTAATTCCCTGGACCAATGATCCCAGGTAGGTCAACGCGGCATTGTCAGTGATCGCTGTCAGGCCTGTTGCGCCGAAAAAGAGTGTCGACCCCGAGAGGCTGGTAATCAACGGCCGCAGCCAATACTGCTGCAGACTTCCCAGGGTCACCAACCCAGCCAGAAAGAATCCCACCAGTAATCCCTCGCGTAACCTCAGTCCATCTTGGAATTCCTTCGTGGCGGTTGTTAATCCCAAAAACAACATGAAGATTCCGAAGAATACATCCGGATGGTGGGAAAAAGCCACAATCATCGCGAGAAAGCCGAGATGCAGGATTGTCAGCCACATAGGGACGTGCTTGCTCTGGTTTGGCGGAGGCTCCAGCTTTGCCAACTCGCGGCGAAACTTCGCAACAACCAGGGTGGTCGAGACGATCGCGGCCAGTGCCGCCCGCCAACCAAACGTGTGAATCATGTAGCTGGTGTCCCATTTCCAGGTATCGGCGACCATCAAGACCGGAGGAGCCGCAAAATGGGTCAAAGTTCCTCCGATAGAGACATTGACGAACAACAGTCCGAGAGTCGCATAGGCCAGCCTGCGGCTGATGTGCCTGTCGAAATATCGTCGCTTCAAAAGAATCGCCAACAGCGTCATGGCAGCCGGTTCGGTGATAAAGGAACCCAGCAATGGTCCGATGCCGAGTGCGACTGCAAAAAACGAGACTCCGGAAGGCAGAGGCAGCAGCTCCGAAGTCCTCTCCAGGATCCGCTCTGCCAGCACTACGATCGGGCGAGTGGCAGCCACGATCACGACAACCAACACGAACTTCGGCTCGGTAAAGCTCAGGCTCTCAATGTATTCGACCGCCTTGGCGGCCGATCCCTGCAGGACTGCAATCCCGGCAAACAACGCCGCTGCCCACAACCCAAAGACAACCTCTGTCTCCGCGAGAAAGTGCAGCAGATTCTCTCGAATGGAACCCTCTGGATACTGATGGGCCCAATGCGCAAACCGTTTGACTACAAATGTGTGCAGAACGGCAACGGCAAAGAGGACAGTTGCGAGAATCTCTGTTCCGGTCGGACTCATGATTCGCTCGGGGGGTTTTCAGGAATGAATACCGTGGTTATTGCAGCGCAAGACCAGGGTACGATTGCATGGCAGACTGAATGCTGGGTTCCAAAGCCTTGTTCATCCGGTCAGATACAGCAGCCACAGAAAACCCAGTACGAGCAAAATGACGGCCACCGCATCAGGCTCGACCAGACGCAGTCGACGTTCCACCTGGTACAGTTGTCCGGCGACTGCGACACAACTCACGACAATCAGCGCCAGGCAGGTCAAGGCATGACTTGGAGTCAGAGCCGCCAGCAGCGGTTCGTCCCCATGGATCATTGCCAGCGGCACAAGCAGCAGAATATTGAAGGCATTGCTGCCGAACACATTTCCGACGGCCAGGTCGAATGCCCCCATGCGGACCGCCGTCAACGACGCAACCAACTCGGGCAACGAGGTGCTGAACGCCACGAGAGTCGAGCCGACGAAGGTTGCTCCCAGGCCCGAATCATGTGCAATTCGGGCCGCGGCATCGGCCATGTAGGGTCCCGAGAGCAGAATGACGATGGCGGCGAAGGCAAATCCGATGATTGCGCCCGGCAAGGTCATTCGCGGGCCTGCTGGCATGAGAACCTCTGGGGAACTTTGCACCTGGCTCTGGGCAGCAACCCTTTGGTCATAAAAAATCAATCGGACACCCAGGCTGTAAAGCAACAGGATCGCGAGAATCACTGGATCCAGCCCCCACAGGTTCCATCGGGGAATTTTGTCGCCCAGCAGGATCCCTATGGCAACCACCGCTGTCAGTGCGATACTCACGACGGCCGACAGAGCATGGGCAGCCGAGGCTCGCGAGAGCATTCGGCCACTGGAGGGATGCTGAATATCGATGACCGCCAGGATCAGCAAGTTGAACAGACCGCTGCCCAGGAGATCGCCCACGGCCAGGTCGGGCAAACCCATCCGTACGGCACTGATATCGACAGTGAGTTCAGGTAACGATGTCGTCGCCGCCAGCAACACACTGCCAATCAGCAATCGTCCCAACCCCGTGAGATCAGCGAGTGCATCGGCACACCGTGTCAGAATCACTCCCGCAACCACTGTCACCAAGCCACAGAAGACAAACTGAATCACTGCAAAACTCATCATCAACTCCTGATCACGGAGTGGGATTCTGTCAGACACCCAGGTGACTGACACAGCTCAACAGATCCCTGACATGTTCCCGATCGCGACTGAAACAGATGGCGGGTGCCGGCAGTCGCGTGATGGCCCGTCGCCGTCATCGCTGTGGAGTCATTGCGACAGCAGTGAGGCGAAATCTGATGTCATCGAAACGTGGCTACCGTTGCCTCAAAAAGAAGGCAGCAGCCCAAACGGCTAAAGCGATGACCGTACCCCACACCAGGAAGTCTCTCAAATGATGCGGCTTAGCCGGTTCGCCCGTTGATGTCTGGGGATGACCGCCCCGGAACTCGAGAATACGTCCCGCTACGACTCCTGAAAAAATCGTCCAATACGCAATGCTCTTGCCATGAAAAGCACCATCTCCGTTTTGAAAGATGGCGGCGGCAAAAATCATCATCAATCCAGGACCAACCAACAGCGCGAAGAGACGACCGACCGCCGCCGATCCCGAGGAACCTTCAGACATGAGGAGCTCCAGCATGCACGGTTTGAACAAAGAACGCGCACGTTCTGTGTCAATTGAAATAGAACCGAAAGCGCATACGATGAGCCACTCACCAACCTCCACCGTTGGTGAGGAACAGCTGCAAGAACAGCTGGTGTTGCGACGTTGGGTTGACTGTTGCGTTCCGCCACATGCTGATCTCAGGATAGCCGAGGGTCACAAACTGGACAAGCAGCTTTGAGAGTGGTGTGTAGCCTCCGCGGTTCCGCGTTATTTTCGCGCTTTTGATTGGTTGACTCGCGGATTCACAATAAGACTCCGCGCCATGGGGACTTCACCGCCGTTGGTCATGCATCCCACCCCTGATCGACCTGATGCTGCCCAAGGAATCCACAGCACAGGGAGCGGAGAAGCTTGTGCAACGAGCATGGCGTTGCAACGACTGATGTCGACAGCTGGAGAAATTGAGCTAATCTGGCCGGCGAATTCTTATTCGCCCGTGGGTCACGGTCACGATGACGGGGCCAGGGAGCTCTCGAACATGATTCACCAGCAGTTCTTCCACGCCGTCGAGCTGCTCATCGACCGTCAAATCCATCAAGCGGATGATCGGACCATGAGGCAGTCGATGGATAAAGACCAGCTCGCCGAAATCCTTGTCTTCCGTGACAAGCACGCGCCCCTGCTCGAGAGCCAAGTCCATCAGCCGTTCGTCGCTCGCTTTGGGATCGACGGCGAGAGCGGACTAAACG
>JBKCTR010000616.1:0-3852 GCA_046318755.1 Planctomycetaceae bacterium | reverse complement strand
GGAGCGGCTGGGCAAGGCGGGGGTGATTGTTGAAGAGGCCCGCCTGACGCACCTGGCCTATGCCCCGGAGATTGCGGGGGCGATGTTGCGGCGGCAACAGGCCGAGGCGATCATTGCCGCCCGCACCAAGATTGTGCATGGAGCGGTCAGCATGGTGCAGATGGCGCTTGACGAACTGGCCGACAAGCAGGTGGTCGAACTCGACAACGAGCGGAAGGCCAGCATGGTCAGCAACTTGCTGGTGGTGCTGTGCGGCGAATCGGAAGTGACCCCGGTGGTCAACACTGGGACGCTCTATCAGTAACTTGGGGTTCGTGGTGATTGGAATGGGCCAGCGTGGGGAGTTGGCCGCGGGGGCTGGCGATGGGTGTGGTCGGCGAGACCACTCAACCATTGCCAGCTCCACTGGGGGGGAAAGGAGTAGCGATCGATGGAAAGAAAGTCGTTTCTGCTGCGGATGGACCCGGCGCTGTATGCCGCGCTCGAACGCTGGGCCCAGCAGGAACTCCGTTCCGTCAATGGCCAGATCGAGTTCCTGCTGCGCGAAGCGGTCCGTCGGCGGGAACAGCCGCATGCGGAAAACCCACCCCCAGTCCCCGCCGAAGTCGACACTCCGCCGTCGGCGTGAGGTCGGCGGTCCTCTTCAACCACAACCATCACGCTCGCGAAATCACGAGATACGTTCCACCAACAACTTCCGAAACTCCCCAGTTGGCGAACCGCCCGTTCTCTGGTATACTTCGGTCACTTCAGTCCGATCGGCACCTTGGCCACGGGATGAGTGCCAGGTCCAGTGGAATTCTTTCGACGCAGTTCGCGGTCGTGACATTCGGTCCTGGGAAACACCACGAGACACGAATGTCCTTCTCCGATTTGGGGCTTGCTGAGCCCATTCTGCGCGCTGTTACGTCCGAAGGTTACGAGAATCCCACCCCCATCCAGGCCCAATCCATCCCCCATGTCATGGCGGGACGCGATCTCTTGGGCTGTGCGCAGACCGGCACTGGCAAGACCGCCGCGTTTGCTCTGCCCATCCTCCATCGGCTCACTGCCGAAGGCAATCCTCCGCCGGGCTCGGGCCGCAAGATCCGCGTGCTGGTGCTGGCCCCCACCCGCGAACTCGCGCTGCAGATCAGCGAGAGCTTCTCGTCTTATGGCCGCAACACGCCCCTCCGCAACACCGTGATCTTCGGTGGCGTCGGACAGGGGAACCAGGTCAAGGCGCTGCAGCGCGGGGTCGATATTCTCATCGCCACCCCCGGCCGTCTCAACGACCTGATGGAGCAGGGCTACATCAACCTCGCCCAGCTGCAGATCTTCGTGCTCGATGAAGCCGACCGCATGCTCGACATCGGCTTCCTCCCCGACATCCGCCGGGTGATGGCCAAGCTGCCCAAGGTGCGCCAGACCCTGTTTTTCTCGGCCACCATGCCCCCCGAGGTGCGGAAGCTGGCTGACGATCTGCTGCACCAGCCCGCCAAGGTCGAGATCGCCCCCGTGAAGGCCACGGCCGATCTCATCGATCAATCGGTGGTGCACATCCCCAAGGCGAAGAAGACCCGCCTTCTCGCGGCGTTCCTCAAGCAGCCCGGCGTTGACCGCTCGATTGTCTTCGCCCGCACCAAGCACGGGGCCGACCGTATCGCCCGCCAATTGCTGCGGTACGGCATTCGGGCCGAGGCCATTCATGGCAACAAGAGCCAGAACGCCCGGCAGCGGACTCTCGACCGCTTCCGCATCGGCAAGCTGCGGGTGCTGCTGGCGACCGATCTCGCCGCCCGCGGCATCGACGTCGACAACATCACCCACGTCTTCAACTTCGACCTGCCGCACGAACCCGAGACCTACGTCCACCGCATCGGTCGGACCGGGCGGGCGGGCTCGGCCGGCAAGGCCATCGCCTTCTGCGATCCGGCCGAACGGTCGATGTTGAAGGGGATTGAACGGCTCACGCGGAAGTCGATTCCCGTCCTCGAAGAGCTCCCCGAGCCTCCGGAGGTCACTCCCGAAGAACAGGCGCTGATCGACGAGTTCGCCGCGGAAGAAGAAGCCTTCGCCGATGGTGTTGGCATCCACCGCCCCGTCCGCGACGGACGCCGCCGCCACGAAGGCGGTGAGCGGTCCGAAGCAGGCCCCGGCCGATCGTCCGGCCCCGGTGGCCCCCCGCGCCGCAATCGTCGCCGCCGTCCAGGTGGCAGCGGACCGGGCAGCAGCGGACCGGGCAGCAGCGGACCGGGCAGCAGTGGACCGGGCAGCAGTGGACCGGGTGGTTCCGGAGCGCATCGTCCTCCCCGTGAAGGTCGGCCCGTCGGTGCCCAGGCGGGTGCCGAGTCGTCTGGCGGCCAGGCGGCCCTGTCGGTGAACCGGGCCACGCCCGGGCCCCCGGCCGTGGTCCGGGACGCCCCCATGGTCGCCCCGGCGGCCGCCCCTATGGTGGCGGAGGTGGCGGTGGCGGAGGTGGTGGGGCCTCGCGCGGTCCCTGGCAGCCCGGATCGGGAAGTGCCGGTGGCGAAGGACGCGGTCCCCGTCGGCCTCCCCGCAAGGGTGGCCCCCGCCGGCCCCGCGGTCGCGGCTAAGTTGACCTCGCCGTGGACATTTTGGTGTCCTCGCGCGGAATGAAATGCACAGGACCACTTGGGACGAATCGTCCTGGGTGGTCCTGTTGCTTTCAGGGACCGCGGCAGACTGCGGACCAGTCCCCCAGCCGCACCCACGATTTGCCCCGACCGGGATCCTGCATGATCAGTGATCCGTGCTGATTACGATTGGCTTCAGGCCCGGGGTACAGCCCCTGCGCAAAACGAGGCGAAGACTCGGGTCGGACCGGTGAATCCGAAGCGGCACAAGCGTTCGGTCACCCCCGCCGCTCCCGGGAAGAGTGCAACGGCAATCGAGACCGCGGTGACCTTGAGATTTCCAGCGGAGTCATCCCCAGACCGGGCGGCCCGTTACCTGGTCGCCAGCGGTTGTGTTGCCCGCAGATAGGCAAACAGATCCCGCACTTGCTGGTCGCTGTAGTCTTTCAGCAACCCTTCGGGCATCAGCGATTGCGGGCTCGCGGTCAGTTCGTCCAGTTCCTCACGCCGCAGCGACGTGGTCTGCCCGTCACTCCCCCGCAGCACCACGACCCGGGCGTCCTGGTCGGCAATGAAGCCGTTCAGGGTCCGCCCATCCTTGGTGAGCGCCACGAAGTTCTCGAATCCCTCGCGAATCTGGGCACTCGGATTGACTACATTGACCAGCATGGTGTGCAGGTCGTCCCGCTTGTAGGCGGTCAGTTCGGGACCAATCCGGCCCCCCTCTTCAAACAGCACGTGGCACTTGCCGCAGTTCGCCAAAAAGAGCTTCCGTCCGTTGTAGGGGCTGCCGGTCCCAACCGAGAGCACCTCTTTCAGCCGGTCGACCTGCGCCAGCATCTCGGCGGTCGATGCCCCTTGGACTTCACCAAACCCCTGCTGCGCCAGCCGGGCGAGTTCGTCATCCCGCTGAAACAAAATCCGCTGCACCACCTCGATCGGAACGGTCTTGGGCTCGATTTTCCCCTCCGCCACCTGCGCCAGCAATTGCCGGGCCCAGACCTTCCGGCTGGCCAGCACCTGCAGCGCGGTCGGACGGACGGTTTCGGGCAACGCCTTGAGCCGGGCGGTAATCGCTTCGCCGATGGCCGGGGCTTCGTATCCCTGCAGGACCGCCAACGCGGCGAGCTGTACCTCGGCCTCTCCCGTGGTTTCGAACAGTGCCCGCACCGGGGCGAGCGCTGCGGGGGGATGGATCTCGGCCAACACCTGCAGCAGATTCAGCCGGTCGGACTTGGCGGTCCGGGCATTAGCACTCGCCTGCTGCGCCTCCTGC
>JBKCTR010000615.1:0-9119 GCA_046318755.1 Planctomycetaceae bacterium | reverse complement strand
GGAATTATGGCTATACCCCGTTCGTCTCCCCCGCGCGGTTCGAGCGGCTGCGCGAATTGGGAGTGCTGGGTGAACCATGGCGCATCGAGACCGCGGTCTTCGCCCTCGATGAGCTCGACCCCGGGAGGCGCGAGATTGTGCGCGACTGGGGCGACCAACCGACGATGACGCGCCTGGGGCAACGCGTTTTGAAGACCTTCGAGGTCTTTCCCGTGCTGCGAAAGTAGACGGGGCTGGCCGTTGGGTTGGGGTGAGGGGGATCGGTTTCTGCGGTTGATCCCGGCGACCTGTCTTCGGCCTGGCAGCGTGATGCATGGGGGTCAGGACGCCGCGAGCAGTCTCCACCAGTCGGGCCACAGGTTCCAGGTCAGGTGATGCCAGAGGATCAGAACGGCGAGGATGGCCACGGCGGAACCGGGACGGCCGCTGAGGGATCGGAATAGAAACCCAGTGGGCCAAAGCAAAACGCAGACGGGCACCAACGCCTGCCAGCCCCATCCCAAGCCGAGGAGCGTGATCGCCGCGGCGAGATTGAACCGGTTTTGGGGCCAGACCGATTCGCCCATCAGCCGGGGCCAGACCAGGGAGACCGACACACCCGTCAACAGACCGGCTGCGAGGCCGATGGCTGGAGTGGCCAATCGCTGCGCGAGGGTGACCGGGGGGTTGGGGATGATCCAGGGAAAAGACCACGGCACCAACTGCCAGGCGGGCATCACCATCAGCACGAGGGTGGTGATGACCCAGACCCAGGCGATCGATCGAAGGGGGATACCCTGGCGGTCATGATCGATCAGCGACCAGACCAGCAAGACGCCCAGCAGCCCGGCATGAAACAGTGCCAGTCCCAGCAGTTCCCATTTGGTGTAGAACAGAATCCAGACGACACCGGCGTTGAGGTACGGTTTGCGGAGGGGCAGGTTGGCTCCGCCAGAGATCAATTCACGGAAGTAGATCAGCAGGAACAGCCCCAGCGTGATCAATTCGACGAGGGGATAGCGGCAGGAAATGGGGGTGTTGCAATGGCGGCAGCGGCCGCGAAGGTGGAACCAGCCCCAAAGCGGGATGTTGTCGCGGCGTTCGATGGGATGCTCGCAGGCCGGGCAGTGCGAGCCTCCGCGGATCAGGGTGGTGTGCCGGGGCAGTCGCCACGCGGCGACATTCAGGAAGCTGCCGATGGCTGCCCCCAAGAACGCAAACCATCCGGCCGCGAGGGTGGAGAGCAACAGCAGAAAACCCGCTTCCGAGGTGGAGAGATCGGTCAGCTCGTACGAGGTGGGCTGGGGTTGACGGTTCTGCCACCACTGCTGGATCAAAGGTCCCAGGACCAGACCCAGCAGGGCCAGCCCGAGAGCGGCCAACAGGCCGCGGCGCAGCGTCTGTTCGAGTTCTTGGACTGCCGGAGTTCCCGGAAAGCGCCACCACCAGCGGGCGACGGCGAAGACATCGACGGCCCCCAGCACTCCCCACCAGATGGCGAGGCTGTGGAGCGAGAACAGCCCCCGCAGCAGAAATGCGTCGGGCGAGTGGGGTGCGAGAGGCCGGGCCAGCGCCAGCCACAACATTCCCCCCGCCAGCTCGAGGGCCGCGGTGGCCGGGCGGGAGTGGGCCACCCCGGCCCCGCGGCAGACAATCCAGGCCGCGGCGAACACCGGGATCAGGGCGGAAACTCCCTGGCCCCGCAGTCCCTCGGGCAGCCACCGCAAAGCCGCCAGTCCACCCCAGGCCATCGCGAGCTGAATGAGCAGTTCACCGATCGTCGATTCGCGCCAGGGGTCGGTGCCTGGGCCCGCCTGAGAGAGGTCAACTGTGAGGGAAGGATTCGGCGTCATCAGGCCACCTCGGACCAGGCCTGCGAGACCCCCTCATGGAGATCGAACCACGCCAGACTTCCAGACGGGGCGGCCTCCAATCGTCCCGCCAGGCGCCGCCAGGTCTCGGGGAGTGTGGCGGCGGGAAAATCTCTCCCTTCGGGCACCCAATTCAAAATGGTGCGATCTCGGTCGCTCGCTCCCAATTGGGAGAGCGCGGTCTGTTCCCAATCCGCGATCCACCGCAGCAGGTGGACGACCAGAGTTCGGACCGCAGCCGTCTCTGGCCCAGAGGGTCGAATGCGGGGGGGCAACTGGTCGGGAACGAACGGCAATCGTCCCGATTCGACCGTGGCGTCGAACTCGGGCATCCACTCGGGAAAGGGAAGGTGGCGTGGCAGGAACACCGCGCCGGTTCCCGTTTCAGAAATGACCGTTCCAAATCCCCGCAGGATGACGGTCCGGCCTCCCGGCAGGTGCTGCAGATAGACGCTGGGACTCCGGCATCCAGGGGGGGGCTGGATTCTCCGCAGCCCCTGCTGGAGCAGGCGATTGCCGGTGGCATGTCGAACATCACAGCCCCACAGCCAGTGCTGCAGATTCAAGAGGGCGCGAAACCTGCGTTTTTCGTCTGTGGGGGAGCCCGGGTCTCCTGGCAGAGACGGAACGACGGGAGATTGTCCGACGGCGGAATGCGCGACCGCAGAGAACAGTCGGACCTCCTTCCGCACGGCAGCAGCCGGTTCGGGAATGACGGGCACTCTCCGGGAGCGTCGACGTTTCATGGGTTGATTCTGCGCCGTGTTGCAGTCAAGGCATGTATGGAGAGGCGGCGAGATCTGCCGACAAACGAGCTTCGTCCACCAGCTGCACTGTGCGATCCCTCAGAGTTGATCGCAGAGAATGGACAACTCCGGCAGCAAGACTTCGAGGGGGGCCACATCGGTCCGCTTCAGAGTGGTCCCGCGGACATCCAGCCAACGTAGCTCGCGAACCCCCGCCAGGATGGGCACAGCACCCTTCGTGATGGGAGTGCCCCGCAGGTCAAGTCTCTTCAAGCGGGGTGCCTGACAGACCTGCCGCAGTTGCCCGTCGCCAACGCCTGTTCCGACCAGAGACAACTCTTCGAGGGACCCCAGGTCTCCCAGCCAGGCAAAGACCTGTGGATCCAGCAGGCTTCCCTCAAGGTCGAGCCAGAGGGAGGCTCCGTCGGGGATCGACTCGGCCAATTGCCTGAGGTTCAGCTGTTGCCGGCAGAGCGCCAGCGCAACCGTCTCTTGGGAAGCAGCCGGCTCCACGACCCTCAGAACGACAGGTGCGGCACCAACCGCGGGAGGCCAGATGGGATTGGTGATGGGGCTCGCCAGCCACAGGCCGGTGAACAGGCAGCCTGCGGCCCCACAGAGCCTCACTGCCGAGTTGGCAAACATCGGTGCCTCCTTGGAGACTGTTCCAAAAGCAGCTTGGAAGGACTGGGGCCGAACGCAGAAACCGGTGCGATTCCCCAGGATTGCCCTTCAGAGCCAGAAACGCTGCGCAGACTCTCTTCGGTTCGGAGCGGGGGCGGTGAGGTTGGGCCGATCAGCTCGGCAGCCCATTCCGCCCCACATCAATCCTTGTCATCTCTACGTTACACTTTTGCACAACGTTTGCAAGTAGATATTGGATGCATTTTTTCTGGCCGTCGGTTCCAAGCGGGGCCCCCGTGGGCGAAAGTACCCGAGCAATCGCGGACGGGGGGCCTGGACCGTTTCCGAATCCAGCTCGGCCCCTGCCGTCGTTGCCCAGCCCGGCGTCCCCCAGCCCGGCGTCCCCCAGCCAGGCGTCCCCCAGCCAGGCAGGGGGGCGCAGCATGCCGTGGGTGACCTGAGGCTGGTCACCAGGTCACCCACGGGGCCTGGGCTGGAGTGGCGAAGGAAGCGGCGGCCGGGGGGGGGCGACAGCCCGGCTCTCGCGAAATGGTCGATGGACCCGGCCGGATGGCAGACCGGCTCGACACAACTATTCCGGCTGAAAGTCGATCGAGTCGAGATTCATCAGGGCGTTGCGGTTCTGCGGGTTGACGAACCGCACGAACAGATCGCAGCGACCGGTCGAGGGCTTCAGCTCGACCGTCTTCTCGTACCACTTCTCCCACTCGCCATTCACCTCGACGGGGACCGAGGCGAGGAGCTCGCCATCGGGGGCGTCGCGGCGGATCTCGATGGTGCCCCCGGCCCCTGCCGAGGCGACTCGCAGCTTGAGCTTCTTCACCTTGTCGAGCGTGATGTGATTGAACCGCAACAGGTGATCGTGGTTGATTGCCCCGATGAACGCCCCGCCGTGGGCGGTGTTCGAGTTGAGCCGTTGTGGACCGCGAATCTCATCGGCGGTCTCGGCATCCACCAGCCGGCGGCGCAGGAACAGCGTGGCCGACGTGTTGAGAGCTGGGATCTCTCCCGCCCCCCGGTCAACGTAACTGGCTTCGAGACGGTAGTACCCAGGTTTGGCTGCTTCTTCGGCGTTCACTGGAATCTCCCCGTTGAAGCCTTCGAAGACCCGCACCAAACCCGAGGGTTCGAGACTGTAGATCCACTGCACCATCTCGCGCACCTCGTCGACGGTGTGCTGCGAGTGGGGAATCATGGGGATCTTCCCCCAGGCCCCGGTGGAACCCTTCAGCACCCGCTGGACCGACGCTTCGAGTGCGCCGTCCTTCCCGCGGTATTTCTTGGCCACTTCCAACAGCGGCGGGCCCACGCGGGGTTGGTCGACGGCATGGCAGTTGAAGCAGTCGCTGCGCTTCATCCGTTTCATTCCGGCCGGTCCCTGGTCTTCGGCTGCTTCCCCGTTGGCCGAGGGGAGCGGCCCGGTGGTGAAGACCGCGTTCAGCGAGACCCGTCCCGGGGAGGCGGGGTCGAGCGGTTTTTTGTATTGTTGTTCCACGGCGTCGAAGTCGTTGGTTCCATCTTCGGCATCGTCGACTTCCAGGCTGTAGGCGATGGGCTGGGTGGGGTCGAAGAAGTCTCCGGGCAACGGGTGCAGGAACCGGATGGTCGGGCGGGCATTGCCCACCACCACGGGGACGGCGGCCGACCGGCTGGCACCGTGGTTGTCGGTCACCACCAGTTCGAAGTTGTAGACGCCGGGCTGGTCGATTGTGACGGTCGGGTTGGGTTCGGTCGACAGCACCTTGGGCTGGGCCGTGGGGTTGGTCGCCTGGATCAGCCGCCATTCATAAGCCAGGGAGTCTTCCGCATCTTTGTCGCGGGTCCCTTGGCTGGAGAGTTTCACCTCGAGCGGGTGCTTGCCGATGTTGTTTTCGGCCGCCGCACTGACGAGAGGTGTGCGATTGCCCGCGATGTAGTCGATGCGGACGATGCGGGCGTCGGCGTTCAGCCCCCAGGTTTCGCCATACTCAATGAGGTACAGGGCCCCGTCGTGCCCGAACGCCATGTCGATCGGCCGGACGAACCGCTGCTGCGGAAGGAAGGGCTCGATGTGGGTGATGTTCTGCTGGTCGTCGAGATGCACCACCTTGATCCAGTGGCGGGTCCACTCGTAGATGAACAGGCAGTTGTCGTAGGCGGCGGGGAACTTCCCGGGCGCTTTGAGCTGGGGATCGAAGTGATAGACGGGACCCGCGCAGGCGGTACGGCCCCCGGCCCCCAATTCGGGGAACTCGGGAGAGTTCGCATAGGGATAATAGATGAAGGCCGGTTGTGCCGGGGGAAGGGTTTTGATGCCCGTGTTGTTGGGGGAATTGTTCACGGGTGCCTGGGCATCGAACTTGGCCCCCACCTCTTTGGTGACGAAGTTGACCCAGGCGTAGGCCTGGTTGTTGCCGACGAAATAGGGCCAGCCACAGTTGCCGGCCTTGCGGGCCTGGTTGACCTCGTCGTAACCGCGGGGGCCGCGGGGCCCTTCGGCCTGGGCATCGGGACCGACGTCGCCCCAGTAGAGGTAGCCGTTGAGCGGATCGACGCTGATGCGCCAGGGGTTGCGGCAACCCATCACGTAGATCTCGGGCCGGCCCTGCGAGCCATCGGCGGGAAACAGGTTCCCTTCGGGAATTTCGTAGCCCCCCTCGGCAGTCGGCCGGATCCGGAGGATTTTTCCGTTGTAACTGTTGGTGTTCGAAGACGACTTCTGGGCGTCCCACGGTTCGCGGCCGGGGCGTTCGTCGATGGGAGCGTAACTTTGCGAATCATCGAACGGGTTGGTGTTGTCTCCCGTGGCGATGAAGAGTTCGCCACGTGGGCCGAATTGCAGTGAACCGGCGTGGTGGCAACACTCGCGACGTTGCTCTTCGTACTTGAGCAGCAGCTTTTCGGAAGCGGGGTCGAGTTGGCCGTCGACGAGGGTGAACCGGCTGACATGCTGGCCAGTGAAGTTGGGTGGGGAATACTGCAGGTAGACCCATTGGGTCTGTTCGAATTGAGGATCGAGCGCCAGGCCAATCAGCCCGTTTTCCTGTTCGGTGGTGACCTTGAGTTCCCCCACCAGCCGCACGGTGTTCGTCTGGGGACTCCACGCCTTGAGCTTGCCTTCCAGCTCGATGTAGAAGACGTCGCCAGTGGGGGCGATCGCCAGTTCCATGGGCTGCCGCAGGCCCGAGACCAACGTGGTGGTTTCGAACCGGGTGGGGTCGACGGGATCGGCGGCCATCAGCAGCGGGGCCGCGAGGGAGATCAGCAGCAGGCTGGTGAGCAGGCGGGAGGCAGGCATGGCGTGGGGACAAGAGGAGGGAATGCGACGGCTCGGGTTGGCCCCCGATGTGTCGGGAGACAGGTGGACTCAGGAATCGTGAAGCCCTGGGGTACTGGCGTCAAGCATTGGCGCTTCAGGCCGGTCTGCCGTCGACCTGCGCGGACCCCTGAGCAGAAGAGTCCAACCGAGGTCATCCACCAAGGCGGACGGTGCGGCGGCGTGGTATTGTGGAGGTGAGTTCGACGTTCGGCCTGTCCCCACAGGGGGCTATGGGGGGGGCGGAGGGGCTCGACCATTTTCCGGGAAACCTTGTTCATGCCAGCGTCTTCTGTTGTTGCCACACCACCAGCCAGTTCCCTCTCACCGGCTTCCCGTTCGCGGAGGCAGGCGGTGTTCCGAATGTGTCTGCTGGCGGCGGGGTTCTACGGGTTGACAGCCTATGTCGCGGCCCCCAGGTTTTGGCGGCATTACGCCCGGCATCATCCGGCGTTGGCGAATTTGCCGGTGACGACCCTCACGGGGGACGGCACTCCGGGGGATCCGCTGAACTTCGCCCTGGTGGGAACGAAGCGGGAGGTGGTGCAGTGTGTGGTGGCGGGGGGCTGGCGACCGGCCGATCCGCTGTCGCTCAAAAGCAGCCTGGAAATTGTTGAGGCGAGCGTGTTGGGGAAGCCGTATGCCAGTGCCCCGGTCAGCAACCTGTTCCTGTGGGGGCGGAAGCAGGATCTGGCGTTTGAGAAGCCGGTGGGGAACAACCCCCGGCAGCGGCATCATGTGCGGTTTTGGGAATCGGCTGAGCGGGACGCGACTGGTCGGCCGCTCTGGGCGGGGGCGGCGATTTTCGACCGTGCCGTCGAACTGAGCCGGCGGACCGGGCAGGTGACCCACCAGATCGACGGAGACATCGACCGGGAACGGGAGACTCTCGCGCAGGATTTGAGGGGCACCAACCGTCTGCTGAGTCACACATATGTGGATGAGTTCCAGCCGGTGAAATCGGGCAAGAATGGAGGCGGAGACCGTTGGCACAGCGACGGCCGCTTGTTTCTGGCGATTGTCTCGCCCGAACCGCCGTCTGGGACCGACACCAGGGGAACGCCCGCGTCGCCGCGGCCCAGCCGCCATCACAGCACCCCGGCGCCGTAAGCGGGGTGGGCGGGCGGTCGGTTCAAGATGTTCGACGGCTGTGCGAGGGGGTCTGGGAGGCGACCGTCCTCAGGCGTACGAGATCACCAACGCCGCGACAACGGCGGCACCCAGCAGCAGCAGCAGCACTTGCTTGACGAGCCGTTGCTCGCGTTGCTCGCTGTTGGTCGGTCGATTGTCGACACGGCCCGAACGGGCGAATTCGATGGCCTCGGGGCTCGCCGGATACGGGCGTGGCTGGACATTGGCGGTGGATTTCTCCCGACTCATGAAGCAGCACCTGACTGCGCGAAGGGAGGGATCGGAATCGGCCCGTTTCGCAATCTCGGGGGGGCCGTCGATGCACCACACCGGACAACTGCGCAATCTCAGACGGCAAGACGCTCGCCCGGCGGTGAGTCGGTTCTCGCGAAACCAACGAATCAATCCAGCCGGCCCCCGCGACCGCTGCCAGTCCACAGTCCCATCGTCCATCCTCAAGAACCCCTCGCGAGTTCTTGGGTGGACATGGGCCAAAGGCCTTTCGTTCATTCTGTACCATGAATGGCCCTCTTGCAAGTGGTGCTTGATTCCCGGGAGGAATGATTGCGTAAGAGGGACAGTCAATGAATCAAAACTTGAGCTTGTCTGCCTCGATTGACGTGGGGCCGAAATTCCGTTGGTTCCAACCGCCCCTGGGACGACAGAAGACTCAACACTTCACCGGAGAGTTTCTACCGGAGAGGTTCACAAGGTGAATCGCATCGATCGGCTCCGACACACAGGCGACCCCCAACACTTCACGAAATCACCGCGGCGACCTTACACGCCGACCGGCCCCCCGCCAGTCGCATCGCCCCCCAGTTCCTGCGACAATCGCTGTTCTGTGGATCACGGATCGGCCAGATACCATTTCCCCGGAGCTGCCTCGGATGACTGCCTTGCTTCGCGCCGCCTTGGGACCTGCCTCGGTCTTGTGGTTGGCTCTGTCCCTGGGGCTGACTGCGAGCCCTCTGCCGGCCCAGATTGCCACTCCCCCGACCGCCGCTCCGGGATCAATCTCCGTAGATCAAACCCCCGTGGACCCTCTCGACCAATGGCCCGCGTGGCGTGGCCCGTTGTCGACTGGCGAAGCGCCACGGGCCCAGCCCCCCGCCACCTGGAGCGAAACCGACCATCTCCGCTGGAAGACCCGCCTCCCCGGACGGGGGCATGGCAGTCCCATTGTGTGGGGAAATCGCGTTTACCTCACCACGGCCGTTCCGATGGGCGATGAGTTGCCCCCGCGTTCGACGAAATCGCCCGGTTCGCACGACAACATTCCGGCCACGCATCGCCAGCGCTACGTGGCCATGGCCATCGACCGCAACTCGGGCGAGATTCTCTGGCAGACCACGCTCCGCGAGGCGTTTCCCCATGATGGCGGCGGGCACTACACCGGGAGCTTCGCCTCGGCCTCCCCCGTCACCGATGGCCGACGGGTGTATGTCTCAT
>JBKCTR010000614.1:0-7897 GCA_046318755.1 Planctomycetaceae bacterium | reverse complement strand
CTTCCGCGCCGGACCCCCGTCTTGCGTCGGCCGGTAGGCCCGGGCTTGATTCACGCGCACGACGTCTCATTCGTGATGCTGCCAGGGTGCTCGCCAAAACAACCCATATGCTGTTAAGGACATTGACCAAGATTGCGCCTTGGATCACGAACCCGATCGCTCCAGTGATTCCGCCGGGAGTTCGTCCAGTTTGCACCAGCAACCACTGCCCCACCCAAACATCTCCGTAGGGGATACCTCCCTCAGCGTGGGGTTGTCGCGCAGGCGACGACTGCTTAGTCACCGCAACAAACAGAGATTGTGATCGATGTGGCGCGATGAAGTTCAAGGCGACACATTCGGAGGTTTGTCGTGCCGGCACACAGATCACTTCCAAGGTGGGCTTGATCGCGAATTCCCGAAGCGGCCCCACGTTCCACGCCCCTCCTGGACACTCCAACCACCCGGCCGAACCATTCCTGACGGGAATGCATACCCTAGCCCGGGGTTGCCAAGCGCAGCGCTGGCTACCCCGGGTCCGATTCCCAAGAACGATTCATTCCTGAAGGGAATGCATAGGGGGGACGGGGATTCGACTCGCCTGATGAAAACGATCCCCTTTGTGGCCGCACCATGCCGCACGGTCTTTGCTCAAGACGCTCCACACTCCGCCGCCCCGTGCGGTCACGCTGCCCCGGCATAGGCAATCCCTACAGGATTGAGTTCTGTCTGGGGTTCGTAACCCGGGGTAGCCACGTGCCGTGGCAACCCCTGGCTAGGATATACAAGTCCTGCAGACTTGTTCCGGCCCTGGACGTATTCCGTTGGGTCAGACCCAATTTCGGTTCCATCCTGGGCTCGACGACAGATTCCCGCACACGTCCCCACGCCCCACTGTTGTTGAAGCGACAAAGCACTAACCAAATTGTCTTCTTTTGGAAGTGGTGGTCGGCGGGAGAGTCGACTCCGACGGTCCGCAAAATATCAAAGCTCAGACGCCTCCAATTTGCCAGCCGGCTCAGCCGCTTTCGGCGCTCTCGACAAACGCCGGCTCCCTCTGCCAACGGAAGTCCGGGGACGCACTCACCTCGAGTCGGCCGTCAAAACAGGCGTTTTTGCTTCTCGACGGAATCGGGATCGGGAACGGCCAGCCTCAACTGCTGATAGGCCTCGGCCGTGGCAATTCGTCCCCGCGGACTCCGCTGCAGCAGACCGCACCGCAGCAGGAATGGCTCAACCTCATCCTCGAGAGTATCGGCGGCGAGATTCATGCTGTGGGCGATCGCCTGCACGCCCGCCGGCCCGCCGCCAAACACGCGAATCAACGTTTCCAGGTACCGCCGGTCTTGCCGATCCAGCCCCAGATCGTCCACTTCCCGCCGGGCCAGAGCTTCCTGCGCCAACGCCGTGGTGATTTCCCCCTCGGCCTCGCTATCTACAAAGTCGCGGGTCCAACGGAGCAGGTTGTTGGCGATTCGCGGCGTCCCCCGGCTGCGCCGCGAGATCTCGAACGACGCGTCCTCACTGATCTTCGTGTGCAGCTTCCGGGCGTTCCGCCGCACAATGTCGGCCAATTCCTCCACCGTATAGAACTCGAGGTGCTCCCGATTCACAAACCGGTCTCGCAGCGGCGCCGTCAACATCCCCGAACGGGTCGTGGCCCCAATCACCGTGAACTGCTTGAGCCGCATGTTGATCGTGCGGGCGTTCAATCCCTCTCCCAGAGAGATGTCGACCCGGAAATCTTCCATCACGGGATAGATGAATTCCTCGACCGTATGCGGCAAACGATGAATCTCATCGATAAACAGAATCGAACCATAGCTCGCATTCGTGAGATACGGCAGCAGATCTTTGGGAGCCGACAAGACCGGGCCCGAGGTAATCTGGCATTCCGTTCCCAATTCCCGGGGCAGCACCGTGGCAAATGTGGTCTTCCCCAGACCGGGGGGACCGTCGAGCAGCAGGTGCCCCAGCGGCTCTTTGCGCTTGCGGGCGGCATTGAGAATGATCTTCAGCCGCTCCACCACCGCCCGCTGTCCGACCACGTCGTCCAACCGCTGCGGACGCAGTTCTTCATCCAGCCGTTCCTGCTCATTGTCTCCTCCCCCCAGCGTGAATGGGGGGGTGTGAGGGGGCTTGGGGGGTTCGCCCGCGGATCCTCCAATGACCGGCTGTCGCACCATGATCTTCGAACTGCTTCCTCGCGCTGAGGCCACACGATTCGTGAAACTCGCAGGAACCGACCTCAGCCAACACCCGGCCTCCAGGGTCAGCCACTGCCCGCCCCAATTGTACCAATTTTTCCCCAGCCCTGACGTACCGAACCCGCCACCCGTCACCCGTCACCCGCCGCAACCCCATCACGGACACGGAGAGCGGGCCTCCACCGGCAGATGCAGGTCGACCTTCTCATGCATCGTATACAGCCGAAACTGCCGGCCATCGTGCACCCAGATGCCGCTGGATTTGTTTTCGGCCTCGGGAAACAGCGGATTCCCGGGATACTTTTTCCAGGTCACCAGATCCCGCGAAACGGCCAGATTGGTCGTCCACAACCGGGGACGTTCCGGAGTCCGGGAGCCGTGATAAATCGCGTAAAACCGCCCTTCATACTCGAGAACCTGGTTCAGCCCCACCATCTGCGTGTCGTACGGCTCGGGCCCCCGGGCGAGGACTGGCTCGTCACGCACATTGGTCCAGACCCGCAGATCGGGAGAACGGGCCAGCCAGATCCCGGCATCCTGCCGCTCGTAGAGCAGGTTCCATCCGGCGGCTGTCCGAATGACGGTCGGAGTCCCCAAAGGTCCTGGAGGGATCGGAGTGCCATCGGTTCGACGAACATCCAAATTCCCCTGCCGGGTCCAGTTCACACCATCGGGAGAGGTGAACCAATGCGGAACATCGTCGCGCCCCTCGGCGAAGAGATACCACTGATCTCCTTGGTGCACCACGCACACGTCTTCGATCCAATCCTGCGGCAACAGGGGATTGCCGGGATGCCGGGTCCATTCGATCCCATCCCGCGAGGTCGCATACCCGAGGTGCACGGGATGCCCGCGCGTGCCGTCGTAGCCGGTGTACCACAGCCGCCACAGGTCTCCATCCTTCAAGATAAAGCCCCGCTCGCGGATCTTGACTTCCCACGTCCCCTCTCCGGCGGCGGTGAAGACCGGATTGCGGGGGTGGGGGCGAAACTTCGTCAGTTCCAGGGGAAACAACTCCTGCCCGGAACAAACGGCCGCTCCCCAGACGAGGCCCACGCCGAGCCACAGGCAAAACGCCCGACACACTCTGGGGGCCGCCAAGGGGCGCGGCTGGCGCGAAGACGCTGCAATCACGGGAACCTCGTGGGCGAGGAAAGTCAGGCGGTCTGTGGCCGGGCCATCAGATCCTCAATCTCATCCGCTTCCATGGGGATGTCGGCCATCAGGTCGATTGGCTCTCCCTCGGTCACGAGAATGTCATTCTCCAACCGCACCCCAAAACCCTCTTCCCGGATGTAGAGCGCCGGCTCGCAGGTCAGCACCCAGCCCGGGGCGATGGGAGCCCGGGGAAAGCCCACGTCATGCACATCCAGCCCCAGCGGATGAGCCACGCCATGCATGAAGTACTTCTTCAGCAGCGGGTTCTCGGGATCCTGCCGGGCCACATCCTCCGCCTTGAGCAGGCCCAGCGACAGCAATTCCTGCTCGGCCAGCCTTTCCGTCTCGAGCCGCAGATCGCGGGTGGTCCGCCCCGGGCGCATCAGGTTGCGCACTCCGCGGAAGATCCGCAGGACGGCGTCGTACACCGCCCGTTGGCGGGGGGTGAACCGTCCCGAAACGGGAATCGTGCGGGTCAGATCCGAGGCGTATTGACCATAGGCCGCCGCCACATCCAACAGCAGCAGTTGCCCCTCGTGGCACACCTGATCATTCACGTTGTAGTGCAACACACAATTGTTGACCCCGGTGGCGATGATCGGGTTGTACGCCCAGGTGGCCTTGTGGCGGGTGAACTCGTGGATCAGCTCGGCCTCGACTTCACACTCGTTGACCCCCGGCTTCACGAACGAGAGCAGCCGGCGGAACCCCTGTCCGGTGATCTGGCACGCCTGGCGGATCAGTTCAATCTCCTGGGGCTGCTTGACCACCCGCAGGGTGTGCATCAACCGGGCCAGGCGATGGTACTGGTGCAGGGGATACTTCCTCTGGCACTCGCGTGTGAACCGCCACTCGCGGGTCTCAACCTCGTCCGCGGCCCGGGCGTGCTCATTCGAATTCAAAAAGACATGTTCGGTCTCGCACATCAACTGGCGGAACACCGTCGGAAAGTCCGACAGCCACTTGATGGTCCGGATTCCGGAAATCTGCGTTCCCTCCTGCTTCGAGAGCTTGTGACCCTCCCAGATCAGGGCCAGTTCGTTGGGCTCGCGCAAAAACAGAATCTCCCGGTTGCGCTCCTCGAACGCATCCGGAGCAATCACCAGAATCGATTCCTCCTGCAGAATCCCCGTGAGGTAGTACAGGTCGGCATTCTGAAAGTGCGGCATCGAGCCGTCGGCATTCGTCGGCAGAATGTCGTTCGCATGGACCACCGCCAGCGAATTCTTCGGCAACAGCCCCCGCAATCGGTTGCGGTTGGAGACGAACAGTTGGGGGTCGGTCGAAATCGGCTTCATGAGAGACTTGAGAGTGGGGGGCGAAAGAGAGAAGAGGGCCAGGGGCAATCAGCGGCCCGGGGCAGGTTGGGTCGGCCGAGTCTGCCGAACCGGTGAATCCGCACGGTCAGCAGCCAGCGGCCCCGATCAACTGAGAATCGGTTCGATCACCTTCCCGCCAATGTCGGTCAGCCGGAAATCACGCCCCTGGAACCGATAGGTCAGCTTGAGGTGATCGATTCCCAACAGGTGCAGAATCGTGGCGTGGATGTCGTTGACATGGGTCCGGTTCTCGACGGCGTGGTAGCCCAGTTCGTCGGTCGCCCCAGACGCCATGCCGCCGCGGATCCCCCCGCCGGCCAGCCACATGGTGAAGCCGGCGAGGTGATGATCGCGCCCATCCCCCTGGGCCATGGGTGTGCGACCAAACTCGCTGCCGAAGACGATCAGCGTTTCGTCGAGCATGCCCCGCTGCTTCAGATCGGTAATCAGCGCGGCGGCCCCGCGATCCACTTCGGCCGCCGTCCCCTGCGAATGGGACTTCACCGCCCCATGATGATCCCAATCGCGGTGGTAAAGCTGGATGAACCGGCTGCCTCGTTCGGCCAGACGACGGGCCAGCAGACAGTTCGCGGCAAACGACCCATCCCCTCCCTTCGTCCCGTACAAATCGAAGATGTGAGCCGGTTCCTGCGACAGATCCATCAGGTCGGGAACCCCCGCCTGCATTTTGAACGCCATCTCGTACTGGGCGATGCGGGTGGCGATCTCGGGATCATCCAACTGTTCGTTCGCCAGTCGATTGACGGCGTTGAGGGTCGTCACCAGATCGGCCTGGCGTTCGCGACTCACTCCCGCCGGATTCCCGACATACAGCACCGGGTCCCCCTTGCTGCGGAACTCCACTCCCTGGAAACGGCTCGGCAGGAACCCCGAGTGCCACTGCCGGGCGGCGATCGGCTGCTTCTGTCCAAAATTGCCCGTCGACACCATCACCACAAAGCCCGGCAGACTGTCGGCGTCACTTCCCAATCCGTACAGCAGCCACGCCCCCATCGATGGACGCCCGGGAATCATCGTCCCGGTATTCATGAACGTGTGGGCGGGATCATGATTGATCGCCTCGGTGTACATCGACCGGACGAGGCACATGTGATCGGCGGCGTGCTTGCCCAATTCCGGCCAGATGGAACTGAATTCCAACCCCGACTGGCCATACTTCACGAAATCGTGCTGCGGGGCGAAGCAGTTCAGCTTGGCCCCCTGCAACTGGGCAATCTGCTGCCCCTTGGTGATCGACTCGGGCATCGGCTGCCCGTGCAGTTCCTTCAACTTGGGCTTCGGGTCCCAGGTCTCCAGGTGGCTCATCCCCCCGGCCATGTACAGCCAGATCACCCGTTTGATCTTCGGGGCATGATGCAATTGCGTGATGATTCCCCGCCGATGCTCGGGGACCGCCTCGGCCGCCACCCCGCGCGACAGGGCGTCGCGCTGCAAGAGTTGACCCAGGGCCAGGCCCCCCAGACCGCTGGATGCATGACCGAGGAATGTTCGCCGCGAGCGTAGCGAGCTGTGTGGTGTAACCATGATCCAGACGGCAAAGGGAAACCAGACAAGACGGGTCGGTGGCCGACCCACGGCGAGACGAAGACGCGGTCAATTCCGGGTGATGGTTTCGTGCAGGTTCAACAACACCCGCGTCAGCGAAGTCCATCCCGCCAGTTCCACAGGATCGAGCGGGGTGGGGCTGGGAGAGCTCCCCACGCTGACCAGCTTGCGGGCCGCCTCGGGATCGGCCCGATACTCGGCCAGATGCTTGTCCAGCAGCGCCAGCAACAGCCGTTCCTCCTCCGGCCGCGGGGCGCGAGACAGAGCCCGGCGGTACGCATACGCCAAACGCTCCGCCGGAGTCGCCCCACCCGCCGTCAGCACCTTCTCGGCGAACACCCGGGCCGCTTCGACGTAAATGGGATCGTTCAGCAGCACCAACGATTGCAACGGGGTATTCGACCGCACCCGATCGGCCGTGCATTCCTCCCGGCTGGGAGCGTCGAAAGCCAGCAGGCTGGGATGCAGATACTGCCGTTGCCAGTGGGTGTAGAGCCCCCGCCGGAACAGGTCGTCCCCCGCACTGTTCTGCCACTCGCGCATCGGGAAGTTCAGGTACGCCCAGTATCCCGGCGGCTGGTACGGATTCGCATTCCGGCCTCCAATCCTCGGATTGAGCAGGCCGCTGATGGCCAGGGCATTGTCCCGCACCAGTTCGGCATCCAGCCGGAACCGCCCCTGGTGCGACAGCCATTTGTTGAAGGGATCCTTCTCGCGCTGCTGCGCGGTGGGGATGGCACTCTGTCGATAGGCCCCCGAGGTCACCATCGTCTTGATCAGGCGTTTGAGGTCCCAACCCGAGTCGATCAGTCCGGCGGCCAGATAGTCGAGCAGCTCGGGATGGCTGGGGGGATCCCCCTGCGCTCCCACGTCTTCCAGCTTGCGCGACAGACCGGCCCCGAAATACTGTTTCCACAGCCGATTCACCAACACCCGACTGGTCAGCGGATTCTGCGGCGAGACCACCCACTTGGCCAGATCCAACCGGGTCAGGCGGCGTTCGGTGCCCGTGGCTCCTCCCAAAGCTGCGGGGAGCCCGGGCTGCACCACGTCGCCGGTTTCGTCCATCCAGTTGCCACGCCCCAGCACCCGCACCATCCGCGGCTCCACCGCCACCGTGACCAGGGTGATCCGGATCTGCCGACTCAACTCATCCCGCTGTTTCTGCAGCGCCGCCAGCCGCTCACGCACCGGCTGCAACTCCGGGGCGATGCTGCGGTAGTACGCGGCCAACTCCCCCTTCTGCTGGTCATTGCGGTCGGCGGGTGAAATCGCCAGCAGATCGCGGACATTCCGCGGCAACCCCACGCCATCGGCCTTCACCGGACGGGGCGACGTGGTGGCCAGCAGCCGAAACCGGCCCAAGAGGTGTCCCGCATTGGGGTGATTCTGCCGCAGTTCGATCGACAGGCTTTCCCCCTCGGCCAACTGCAGGTCGGCCTTCAATTCCACGACGGCATGATTCCGGCGTCCCGCCTCGTCGAGAATGGCCCAGCCCCAGTCGGCACCGCGCGTGTCGCCGTCAATTGTGCTGGCGGCCGACCAGGCCTTGTCGGGATGTTTCTCGGCGTGCGACTTCTGTTCGTGCGAAGCCGAGGCATTCTGCAATTCCACCACCACCGGCTCCGCCCCCTCGCGATGCCGGCGCACGACCACTTCGGTCAACAC